>CALSBD010000068.1:0-9635 GCA_943373055.1 Rhizobium sp. Q54 | reverse complement strand
CTCGAACTGGCCTGGTCTGGGCTGACGGCGGCTACAATGCCCATCAAGTTAAGGATACCGTCGCCGCCGTCCCGACTTTTCGCATGGAATTCGTCAAGCGCACCGACGGCATATCCGACTTCGTCGTGCTGCCGCGCCGCTGGGTGGTCGAACGCACCTTCTCATGGTTCGGCTGAAACCGCGGACTGGCCAAGGATTGGGAGAACCTCGCCGTCACGCTCCATACCTTCGTCACTCTCGCCGCGATCCAGATCGGCATCAGACGCCCCGCCCGTGGATAGGCTTTTGAGTCAGGCTTAGAGCGAAGCCTCGGTCGATACCTCAGACGAGAGGGACAACACACGGGGGATAAGGGTGTTTAGCAATTGTAAAAGTTCTTCTATCAATATATGATTGTATACTGCAACTATTATTGTAAATATTGCAAATCCAATTGTCAAAAACTCCGATATAAGACTATGCTTTTATTTGACGAATTACATTTATCGGACTTTACAAGGAACTTGCCAGGCGTTATCGATACACAACAAAAAAAGTGCGTGGCGATTAATTCTGAGCCGAATGCGGACAGCAAAACGATACTCTCCGAATAATGAGCTCAGTGCTTCGCACAACGTTACAAGGGTTCATGCGCCATGTCTGACGTTATCGACTTTGTAAAGTTGCGGGAGTCCAAGTCACGCAACGACATTGTAATGGCAAGCAAATCGATTATCGCCAACGAAATTATGCCTGCTTTAGGAAAATTATGTTCTAATAATCTCAGAACACTAGGTTTAATTTCTTATAACTTAGACGGGCTGGTGCAATGCCTCAAGTCTATAGATCAGGACGGCGACCTCCGTTACGCACAATGTGTTCTGCATTTGTTGATAACGCTCAACGAAATGCAAATCAAGCTGCATGTTTCTACATTAGAGGCCATCAAAGAAATTGACAAAGAACACTTGACACAATAAAAATACAGCTCCGCATAGATTGGGATCTGGGCTGAAAACAATGCCTAATTTGCTGGGCGTTAGGAGATCAACCGTATATCTGCGATTGGACATATGCTTCCAAAAATCCATAACTCTAATTTTAAGGAGCTCAACGCAGAAATTGATGTTGGCCAGGTGCGATGGAAGATGAGCTGCGACGGATATATAAATCGGACACCCAGGTGTATGAAATAGCTGTATATACTGACCCATCTATTAAAATAATCCTTACTGACTTCTTTTTGAACAATGGAAAATTTTTGAGATTAGAGGGAAAATTTTTGGCATCGACTGTCCTCAATTATATTATTGATAAACAATACAGTAGATTTTGTTCGATATTACTTGGCCTAAAATCGACCAATCGCCGTCTATGATGGAAGCTGAGCGCATCTTCGTCGGTATTTTAGCAACAATCTTCCGACTCAAAGTTTCGACATTGCTGCGACATTTGGGGCTCGCGACGAAGGACTATACTTTTTCGGGCGTACGCCGTGATCAAGCGATGGACTTGTCCAAAAGGCTGGCCGTCTAAGTCGAAATTATATAGACGAGGCTCACAGGTCTCCATTAAGTATTTTAGCACAGATATCGAAAATTTGTGCGTTACATGGCAAATAAATTACTCCGAATTGTTTCGTAGACTTCAAATTTTTTTCTTGCGTTTGCCTAAATTCAACGGTTTGGAAAATAAATTTCCTTACCATCCTCCGAATGAATTCATACAATACCCCTTAGTATTTTAACTCGTCTTAGTTTATCCCGATCCTGTTCCGATTCAGTTTCCGGCGGACACGCTCGCGCTTGAGCAGGTTGAAGATGCTCCCGGCGGCCGTAATGTAGAACCATGACCCGCCTTGACCGCCCTGCACACAGAAGGTACACAAGACTGAAATTCGGCCATCCATTTGGCGCAGTCTTCCGCGAAATTTAAGGTCCCCATCCAGAATTCAATCCTCTCCGGCAGCACCAGCCTAAGCTGTTGAAGCGGCTCAAGTATCTGGACAGCCTTGGTATTCGGATCGCGCCTCGGTACACACGCGCGGTACACACATGCGAATCTCAGTGGCGGCGATGCAGCGGGCAAAGGCGGGCACGCCATTCGCCAAGGCTCACCTTGTTCCTTCAAGAACGCTTAAGTCTGTTCCTCGCGACACCGGCTGTGCTTTGCATTCTGGGCCTTCGATCTCGCGAAAACTGACTTCAAGCTGGATTCGGTCAAAGCAGTAGCATCATGCGGCCGAAGTCACGACCAACCGGCATGCCACTTCAGTGCCGCCGGCCTGACCATCAGCGTTGTCTGTGACCGGTTAGGCGTCCGAGGTGGGGGACAAGCCATGGGCATCCCGCGGCAAGCGCAAGCGGGCTATGAAGGCCTCGGCGGATTTTTCGAACTCCACGGCCCCACCATGGGCCTTGGCCACCTGATCGACGATCGCAAGGCCCAATCCTGTGCCCTCGCCGGCGCGGGCGGACGTCCCGCGAGCGAAGGGACGCATGAGCCGTTTTGCATGGTCAGGGGCGATGCCCTGTCCTGAATCTCGCACCTCAATGAGAAGATCCGGGCCCTCAAGTCGGGCGCTGACACAAAGCGGGGGCTTTCCATATCGGATTGCATTGGTGAGCAAGTTCTCGACCGCCCGAAAGAGGGCCGCCTCTTTGCCGCGGACAACGCTGTTGGCTGGAACATCAAGCGTGATGGCCTCCGATCGATCGCTGGCCTCGATCGCTTGCTCCAAAAGCGGTCGCAATGGAAGCGGGCGGGTTTCTTCCGCTTCGAACCCGCGAGCGAAGTCGAGGAACTTATTGAGCATTGTTTCAATCCGGATCACGTTGCGTTCGGCCCCGGCGACAAGCTCACGATCAGCCTCCTTCATCATCGCGAGGGACAGGCGCAGCTTCGTTAAGGGGGTCCGCAAATCATGGCTCACGCCGGCCAGCATCAGGGCCCGGTCGGCCTCGGCCGATTGCAACCGCTCGGACATGTCCTTTAGTGCCCGCGACACCGCGGCGATTTCCCGCGGATTTTGAATCGCGATGTCATAGGCATCGGACGGACTGGACATGAGGCCAACGGCGTCTTCAAGGCGTTTGAGCGGCCTGACAATCCGTTGCTGCAGCGCGATCCCGCCAGCGAGGGCAGCCAGCAAGGCAATGACCGATGCCAACAGCAGTCCGACGAACGGATCGCTGGCAGGTAACGTTCGCAGCGACAGCCAATAGGGCTGATCCGCCGTGATCATGCGCACCCAAACCCGACCCTCGCGATCAATCAGAACATCCGGCGCGGCAATTCCGTACCGATCCGACAAGACATGAAGGAAATACGTCGCGAACATGTTGAGCTGTCCCATGGCATCGGCTGGCGCGGTTTCAGCCACCAACACGCTGGGCGAATTGTTCGCGCGCAGCGCCTCGGCGAAGAGGATTTGCTGAAACGGGTCCATCTGCGCGAACGAAAGCTCCAGACTTCGCACCGTCTGTGCCGTGTCCGCAGCCGACCGTTCGATCTGGGGGCGCAACACGAGGCCGGCGATGAGCCCCAACGACACCAGGAGCGCGCTGAGGATCGCCGCGGCAAGAACGGCGATCGTTTGCTTTAGGAGCGTATCAAGCACCGTCGGACACCAGTACGTAGCCCACACCCCACACCGTCTTGATCAACTCCGGGTCATCGGCTCGATCGCCGATCGCCCGGCGCAACCGCGCGATCTGAACATCCACCGCCCTATCCGTGACCTCGGCGTCGCGACCAAGCGCGCGTTCGATTAACTGGGCCCGGCTCAGCGGGCGTCCGCGACTTCGCACCAGGGCTGCGAGCAGAGCAAACTCCCGGCTGGAAAGCTTGAGCGACGCCCCGTCGCGCGTCACCGAGCGGGTTGAAAGGTTGATTGCCAAAGAGCCGAAGGTAGCGACTTCGTCTGTCGACACGTCGCGAGTGCCGCGCGTGCGGCGCAGCACAGCTGACAGGCGGGCCACCAGTTCGCGGGGCTCGAACGGTTTGGGGAGGTAGTCATCGGCGCCGGTTTCAAGCCCGACAATGCGGTCAATCGGATCGCCGCGCGCCGTTAGCATGACGATCGGTGTCAAGTCGCCAGCGGCGCGAAGCCGCCGGCAAATAGCGAGCCCATCTTCGCCCGACATCATAAGGTCCAACACGATAACGTCCGTCGGATTGCGCGACAGCTCCCTATCGAGAGCCGCCCCACCATCGACGGCGCGGGTTTCGAAGCCGTGTTCGGTTAGAAACCGACGCAACAGGGCGCGGAGTTCTGCGTCGTCGTCCACGACGATGACCCTGTTTGATTTCCCGTTCATGGACTCGATCCTGTCACGGTTCGAAAATCACACGCAAGACCAAGATGTTTCAAAGTGTGACAGGTCAAAATCCTTGAAACATTTTGTCACGTCTTACCTGAAACTCGTAACACCCGTGAAACTCCGCCCCGGCAAATCCTCCATCACGAAACGTGCAAGACAAATTGTCGGATGGAGTGTTGATCATGTTGAAGACATGGCTGGTTTTTCTGGCGGTCGTGACGGCCGGGATAACCTCTGCGTCAGCCGCCTCGGTCGCGGTGTCAACCGCAAACGTTAACCTGCGCGCCGGACCCGGAACGAGCTATCCAGCGGTGACTGTCGTGCCACAAGGATCCCGAATCGTCACCCATGGCTGCGTTGCGGACTATGCCTGGTGCGATGTTGCCTATGGCCCGCACCGGGGTTGGATGTCGGCTAGCTACATTCAGGTCGTCTACCAAGGTGGACCTGTCGTGTTGTCCGCCGCTGTCGCGCCGGTCGTCGGCGTGACCGTGGTGACCTATGATCGCGTCTATTGGGACACCCATTACGTGGCCCAGCCTTGGTACGGATCCTGGGCGACCGCCTATCGCCCATATGTCCCCGTTGCCCCGCGACTGGACACCTATAATCGCAGTGCCACCTGCGTCGACGGCACCTGTTCGGGGACCCGCGCGGCAACCGGTTTCTACGGTGGAACGACGAAGCAGACGCGCAATTGCGCGGGCGGTGAGTGTAACGCGACGCGTACCACGACGGGGCGATATGGCAACTCCGCGTCCCGCGTTCGCAATTGCAGCGCGAACACCCTCAACTGCGACATGACGCGAACGGGCCCTCGTGGCGGCACGGCAACCGGAACCCGCGTGTTCCAACGGTGACCCGTGGTCCGTGTGCATGACGTTGTCACAAACGAACCAAGATCTCAGCAAAAGGACATCCCGATGTTTCGAACCATGATCGCAGCCCTTTTCCTGTCAGCGGGAATGGCCCCGGCCCTTGCGCAGTCGCAGGACCCAGTCCAGCAGCTGCTGGCCAATTTCGCCCGGGTCGATGTCAACGGTGACGGTGCCATATCGCGGGCCGAGTACCGGACCGTCCAGGTTGCGCGATGGCCGCAGATCGACCGCAATGGCGACGGCTTCCTCACCCTGGATGATTTTCCGCGCATCGCGGCCGGGCGTGCCAAAACGCAGTTGGCGGAAATCGCTTATCTCGACACCAACGGCGATGGCCGTATCAGCCAGAGCGAAATGGTCGATGGAGAACCACCGCTGTTCCGCCGTGCCGACCGCAACCGCGACGGCGCGCTGACCCGCGCTGAAGTTCAGGCGGCCAGCAAGTGATGCTGACGCAGTGACGGTTCAGGGCTCCCCTGCGCCGCTTATTGCTGTGAAGCGATCTGCGCTCAGCCTACCATTGTCTCCATAAATTGAGTGATGCATGCAAAAGCTGAGCGTGCGATCGTGCCCACCCATGCACCATGCCATTTGGGGCTCATCATGAGTTCATCCGATCGGACCAACACCGACGCGCCCGGATCGCAGGCCCTTCCGCTCATCGACAACGGGAAGGATCCGTCGTCGTCAAAGCGACCGCCGCGACAACGACCAAACTGGCTGGTGAGGATTCTGGTCCTTTTTCTGGCCATTTTGCTCGGAGGCGTTCTTGGTCTTTATTACCAGGGGCCGGCCCTGCGGGCGATCTTCTACTGGACTTCGCTGGAGCCAGGCGCCGGTGCCCGGCAGCCAATCGCACTTCCCGTTGATCGTGTGCCGTCCGTGGAACGGGTTGCCGCGATGGCGACAGGCGATGTCGTCTCCCTCGGGCGACTGCAGCCGGCCGGTGGGATCGTCGCCGTGGCGCTGCCGCAAGGGGCTGGCGATGCCCGCATCGACCAAATCCTGGTCGACGAGGGTGATCGTGTCGTTGAAGGCGATGTCTTAGCGGTACTCGATAGTCTCGCGCTGTTTCAGTCCGCGCTGACCAGCGCGGAAAGCACGCTCGCGGTCCGGCGCGCCGCACTCGCGCAGGTCCGGGTTCAGGTGGCGGCGGCGGAAGCAGAGTTGCGCGCTCAAATCCGTGGCGCGGAGGCGTCGCTGGCCGCCGCCGAGCGTGAGCAAGCGCGCATCAGCACCTTGTCCGACAGGGGCGTTTCCACGCAAGCGACCCTTGAGGGCGCCAATCGGGCCGCAGACACGGCCCGTGCCGATCTCGACCGGCTGCGGGCGTCGCTCACGCGGTATCAGCCTGGATCGGACGGCCAGCAGGTGGACATCGCGTTAGCGACGGCCGATCTCGCCGCTGCGGAAGCGGCCGCCCGTCAAGCGAAAAGTGATCTGAATAGGGCCCGGGTGCTGGCACCGCAGGATGGCGCGATCATTGAAGTGGCCACGCGCGCGGGCGAGCGGCCACCCACGACCGGCCTGCTGCGCATGGGCGACACCGCGCGGATGGAGGCGGAACTCGAAGTGTTCCAAGTCATGGCTCCCAGGGTCAAAGTCGGACAGCCCGTTTCGCTCGTCTCAGGTGTCCTGGGCGACAAACCTCTGACGGGAACGGTCTCGCGCATCGGCACGTTGGTCGGACGGCAAAGCGTCACGGCGGACGATCCGGCAGCAAACACCGACGCGCGCGTGCTCGTCGTCACGGTTGCTCTGGATGAGGCGTCGAGCGCCCGCGCCGCCCGGTACATTAACCTCGAGGTGGTCGCCCGGATCGCCGTGGCCCCGCAACCGTCCGAGCAGGGAGCGGGACAATGACGGCCTTCCTTTCGCGTCTGCTTGGTCGGCTGCCGATCGGGTATCTTCAGCTGACACATCACCCGGGCCGGTTCCTGGCCGCATTGGCCGGTGTGGCCTTCGCCAATGTGCTCGTTTTTGTACAACTGGGCTTGGCCGGATCGATGGCGGAATCGGTGGCCATTCCCTATCGGCTGTTTCAGCCAAATCTCTTGATCGTGTCGCCGGCCGAATCCGAGACGCTGTCCGATGCATCCACCCTTCCGCGCCAAAGACTGTTCCAGGCGCTGGTACACCCGGACGTCAAGGGCGGCACGCCGATCTATATTGGCCGCTCAACCTGGCTCTCCGGTCACGATGCGTCTTCATCAATCCAGTTCATCGGTCTTTCGCCCGATGCGGGGGCGTTCTTTCATGACGCGCTCGCAGTGCCGCTCATCAGCCTGTCCCTGGCCGACACCGCCCTCGTCGACACGTTGACGCGGTTTGTCGACATGCGCAGCTTCGCTCAAGCCACGCCCGAGGCGCCGGTGGCGTTCGAGATGCAGAAAAGGCAGCTCGGCGCGGTCGGAACCGTGTCGATCGGCGGCGGGTTCGGCGGCGACGGGGTGTTCCTCGTCTCCGACCAGACCTTCTTTCACCTGTTTGCACAGCGAAGTTCAGCCACGCCCAGCCACATCCTGCTGGCGCTCGCCCCCGGTTCAGATCCGGGGCGGGTCGCGGCTGAATTGGCGCAGCTTTATCCGCCGGACACGGTTCGGATCCGGACGGTTTCCACCGCCATGGAGCAGGAGGTGCGCTATCAGATGACCGAGCGGCCAACCGGCCTGATCTTCGCCTTTGGCGTCGCCATCGGGGTCGTCGTGGGTATTGTGATCGCCTACCAAGTCCTGTCGGCCGATGTTGCCGATCACATTCGCGAATACGCGACCTTCAAGGCCATGGGGTTCCGCCAAGGTTTCTTCGTCGGCATCATTCTGGAAGAGGCGATCATCCTTGCCGCGATCGGCTTCTGGCCCGGTCTGGCGTTCTCGCAGCTGTTCTACCAGACCTTGGCGTATCTCACGAACATCCCGATCTTCATGACCCCGGAACGCGCGGTCGCGGTGTTTTTCGGAACCATCATCGCCTGCGCCGTCTCTGGCATTCTCGCCATGCGCAAACTCGCCGCCGCCCAGCCGGCTGACCTGTTCTGAGGCTCCCATGCCAGACGTCGCCATCTCGGTCAAAGGTCTCGATCACTACTTCGGTGAGGGCGAAGCCCGCAAACAAGCCCTGTTCAACATCGATCTTGATGTCCCGCGCGGATCGCTGACGGTCCTGATGGGCCCGTCGGGTTCGGGTAAGACCACATTGCTCACACTGATGGGGTGCCTGCGCGAGGTGCATGCCGGCAGCGTCCGTGTGCTGGACCAGGAATTGTTCGCGTCCGATGAGGTCACCCGCATCGACATGCGACGGCGGCTTGGCTTCATCTTTCAAGCCCACAATCTGCATGACAGCCTGACGGCGCGCCAGAACGTCATGATGGGTTTGCAGGTCCATGGCCGGGGCCATCCAAAGCGGCATGCGGCCGCGGCGGATCACCTTCTGGGCCTTGTCGGATTGGGCGAACGGCTGGACTACCGCCCCGGCAATCTGTCGGGAGGGCAAAAGCAGCGCGTGGCCATCGCGCGGGCACTCGTCTCCAATCCCGACATCATTTTCGCCGATGAGCCGACAGCAGCCCTCGACAAGGTCAGCGGCCTCACAGCCGTGCAGCTGTTCAAAGAACTCGGTCGCGCCCGCGGGACGACAACGGTCATGGTCACCCACGACCCGCGCATTCTCGATTTGGCCGATCGCGTGGTGACGCTGGAGGACGGCAAGATCGTTCAAGACGTCGCTAAGCTGGAGCGCCCGTTGCCGATCGTTCCCGCCATGCCTGGATGACAGCCGTTCAAGCGTGGGAGCGAGGGACGACGACGGTGTCGAGGCTAGCGAACACTCGACAATGACCGCCGAGCAGTGGACTAGCCACAATATTATTGTCTAAATGCCTGACTGGTATGTATTTTTCGAATTCACTATCTCACCACGCATTGGGAAACCCGTGAAACGGCATTTGAGCATTGCTCATTATTCCATCCTTGAGATCATATAGGGTTTCGCGCGAATGGATCGAGTTATTTTAGAACGGTAAGCGACTTGCCCACTTTGGCAACGTCTATGACACCGCGCCTAGGAAAGGGGTTCTCTGCATCCTGTGCGCGGACGCGGTTGACGATTTCGATCACAGCGGGAGAAGTGGCGGCCAGAAAGTGGTCCGCCGAGTTCGGTAAGCCGCTGAGATCAAGAACCAGGATTTCGAGGGCAGCAATACGGTCGCGGTCCTTCGCCGAGCCCAGCCGCTCGGGCTGTCCAGTCAACAGGGCAGAAAACCGCAGCGCATAGTCATTTTGCGATGTCATGACGATGAAAGGGTGGGGAAACGGAGAAATCCGCTCATGTTGAGCTTCGAATAAATCCATGTCGATGTCGGGTGAAATCAAGATCACGCCGCCGATCCGGCGTAGTACATCCTTCTGCCCTGAAATCGATAGTTGGCGAAGCGTCTCAACAACAAGCTGCGTTC
>CALSBD010000067.1:0-9654 GCA_943373055.1 Rhizobium sp. Q54 | reverse complement strand
CTGCACGCGCCCCGCGGCCTCTCATCACAATTCACCCGCTGCCCTTAGGGGCGAGACGGGAAGATGCCATCAAACGCGATCTGGAAATTCACCGCGACCAGCGGCTGACGGTTCTCGTGCGGCTGATTCCCGCCGGCGGACGACACGGCGAGCGGCGAGAACTGGGTATCGAGCACCAAGGGCGGGTTGGGCGGGGTTTCGTTGTCGGAGCTCGGGATGACAACAATGGAGTTGTCGGGCGCGATGCCGGCGATCGATCCGAGGCTCGACATCGGCGAGACCGTGTTGGTCTTGTCAATCGCGTTGACCGGCCCCTTACGGTTGATGATGTGGTTGTGCGCGGGCATCTGGGTGGTCAACAGCGTGATTTGTTCTGCTCCCAGCATCATGCCCTGATTGATGAGGATGCCACGGGGGTTTTGGTTAGAGGGGTTATCACCCGCCACCGCCCGTCCGCGCAGATCAGGCACGGCGAACAGGGTGCTGCCATTGCCGCCATAGGTGAAGCCAATCACCGCGAACAAGGCCTGATACTGGGCGACTTGATAGGTGCGACCATCGCACATCAACCACCCTTGCTCCGCGAAATTGAAGCCGACGGCCCGAATAGAGCCAATGAACGGATCTAAGCCCATGATCTCTCTCCCTTGGCTCAGTTGAAGTTCGGATACATGCCGGCCCAGCAGATCATGTATTTGATCGCGGCGGTCGGCATGACGTTGGAGTGCGACTGGTTGCCACCCGTGACGGCGAGCGCCTTGGGGCTCAAGGGCCGGGTGTCCCGAATGGGCTTATTGAGATCGCCATAGGGAAGGATGTTAGACGCCGTCGACGCCAGGACGACACCAGTGGATATCGTGGTTTGGTTCGCCTGGCCCGTCGACCCCATGATCGCGTGGGTGTGCTGCGGCATCTGGGTCTGCGCGAGCGTCACCGCGGGCGTTCCCGTCGCCAACCCCAGCGGGATGTTGGTGGCGTTGAACCCGATCGGGATGATGCCCTTGAGGTTCGGGACGGCAAAGTTGATCGTTCCGTTGCCGCCATAGGTTGTCCCAATCAGCGAGTAGAGCGCTTGATATTGGGCAATACTCTGGAGGGAACCATTACATTCCAGGAAGCCGTCAGGGATGTAATTTCCGCCAAACATGATGATTTCACCAACGTAGCATTCCATGGGGTGTCCCCTTTTTCCTGAATTGGTGTGACAAGTCCGAGCGATCTCGGCTGATCAGGGACGCATGGGATAGTACCCTTGGGTCGCAATCATGTAGCAAAGCCCCAGTGAGGGCTGCATGTTGGGGTGCGACTGCGATCCGCCTTCGGCTTGGACCGAGGTGGGGTCAAACGACGTCAGGTTGACCGGAGGTCCATACAGCGGCGGCGGGTTGGGAAAGTTCGGTGGCACGGCGGCCACGTTGGAATACACCGAGTTGAAGATGCTCGACGAGTTGGCCGGATGGGTCGTGCCCATCAATGCGTGGACGTGGGTCGGCATCTGATTGGACGTCAACGTCACGTCGGTCGCACCGGCTCGCGCACCCATCTGGTAGGGCGTGATTCCCGCGGGCGGATTACCGGACAAGACTGCGCCAACCGCGGTACATCCGCGCAAATCTGGCAAAGCAAAAGTCTGGCCTGGTACGCCACCAAAATAATTGCCAATCAACGAATACAGAGCTGCATTCTGACTGATTTGCAAGAGCTGACCGTTACAGATCGCCCATCCTTGCATTTGTCGACCAAATGCAAAAAGATAGATGTCACCTATTGTTGCTTCGACCGGCATAATATCCTCCACAAGCGCTCAGAGCATGAGCACAATGAGTTGTATACTTAGATTTGGTGCGAGCCTATCGGCGCCATTATCGTGGCGTCAACATAGGTATGATCCCAATCGAACAATTTTTTTTCGATTTTATCAATTATACAACTCTGAGGTATTCTTCAGCTTGACGCTCAGTGCAAATCCACGACGGATGGGCGAGTTTGCGTCCTCAGAGGAGCGGCACGGCGGCCAAGCCGGCACCGCTGACCGCCGTAAGCGGGACCGGCCTCGAAAGAATCTCAGAAAACTGCGCCATTTTAATCTTTAAAAGATTAAATTACTTAAATGCATTTATAAACTGTATTACGTTGATCTGTACGATTATTTTTGCTTGATACACCTCGCGTTATCGACTACCGTTGCACCCAGTCAAACACTAAGAGTTGCGTCGATACGGCGATGTGGTCTTTGGAAGGCACGCGGAGGTCTGGGTGCTTTAATTTCCGTGCCGGCGGCAAAGACACCAATTGGGCGCCGTTAATAACTGGGGATCCGCCCCATGTCGGATAGCTCGGTGCGCTATCTGGTGACCGGCGGGGCGGGCTTCATCGGATACCATGTGTGCGAGGCGCTCCTGCAGCGCGGACACCTCGTCACCAGCGTCGACAGCGTCTCGGATTACTATGACCCGGGCCTGAAACGCGCCCGATTAGCGCGGCTCGCACCCTATCCACACTTTTCCAATGCGGAACTGTCCATCGAGGATGAGGCTGGCTTGGCCGCCGCGTTCGAGCGGGCGCGCCCTGATGTTGTCATTCATCTGGCCGCGCAGGCGGGCGTACGCTACAGCCTTGACCATCCGCGCAGCTACATCAACGCCAATATCCTAGGCACGTTCAATGTGATGGAGCAGGTGCGCCTGCACCAGCCGCGCCACTTCTTGATGGCATCGACAAGCTCGGTGTATGGCGCCAACACCAAGACGCCGTTTAGCGAAACCGACGCCGCCGACCACCCCATTACGCTCTATTCAGCGACCAAGAAGGCTGCGGAGGTGATGACGCATTCCTACGCGCACCTGTGGGACCTGCCGACTACGATGATGCGCTTCTTCACGGTCTATGGCCCGTGGGGCCGGCCCGACATGGCGCTGTTCAAGATGACGCGCAAGCTGTTCGCTGGCGAAGAGATCGATGTCTATGGCGAAGGCGAGATGTATCGCGACTTCACCTACATCGATGACCTGGTCGAGGCGATCCTGCGCCTGATCGCGGCCCCCCCGCACAAAGGCCGCGCCGTCGGCGGCGACGGGGTTGATACCGTCTCGCCCGTGGCGCCCCATCGCGTGATCAATGTGGGCGGCGGCCATCCGGTGCGCCTGATGGATTTCGTGCGCGCGATTGAGCGCCATGTCGGGCGCCCGGCGCGGCTGCGGCTTTTGCCCATGCAAACGGGCGAGATGCACACGACCTATGCCAGCGCCGATCTGATCGAAGCGCTGACGCATTACCGTCCGGCCACATCGATCGATGAGGGCGTTGGTCGTTTTGTCGCGTGGTATCGGGCCTATTATGGCGTGGGCTGACCGCACCCTGGCGTCGATCGCGCGCCCCTTCAGCGTTTGCGCCCATCAAGGTGCTGCGACGAGGCGCCCATGTGCGGGCTAGCCGGGTTTGTGGGCGGGTCTGTCTGGTCGAACGGCCCCGACAGCGATCGGGCCGTGCGCGCGACGCTTCGGGCCATGCTGGCGCCGCTTGCCGCGCGTGGCCCCGATGGCGAGGGTCTCTTTCTGGACGCCGAGGCGGGGTGCGCGATCGGCCACCGGCGCCTATCCATCATTGACCCAAGCCCGCGTGGGGCGCAGCCCATGATGTCGCGCTGCGGCCGGTATATTCTCGCCTTTAACGGCGAGGTCTATAATCACGCTGAGCTGGCCAGCCGTCTTGATGCGGACGAGCGGGCCCACTGCGGTCGTTCGGATACGGCGGTGTTGCTTGCGGCGCTGGCGCGGTATGGCGTGCAAGACACCTTGCCGCGGCTTCACGCCATGTATGCGTTCGTCCTGTGGGATCGCGCCGAACGCCGCTTGACGCTTGCCCGCGATCCGGTCGGCATCAAGCCGCTTGTTATGGCGCGCCAGCGCGAACAGGTGGCGTTTGGCTCCACGCTGGCGGCGCTGATGGCGTGGCCGGGGTTTGATGCCGCGCTGAGCCGCCCGGCCTTGGCGCTTTATGCCCGGCTTGGCTATGTGCCGGCGCCCGCGTGCCTCTTCGCCAACGCTCGCAAGCTCGAGCCGGGCGAAGTGCTGACACTCAACGCCAACGGCGAACAACGCTCAGAACGCATCGTCGACTGGCGGGCCGATATAGGGGCCACGCGGGCAGCCCTTGCCGGTGCGTCGTTCCAAGATCTCGTGGTCGAAACGGCGGCGCGGGTGGATGCGACCGTCCGGCGGGAGCTGGTCTCCGACCGGCCGGTGGGCGTGTTCTTGTCGGGCGGGATTGATTCGAGCCTCATCGCCGCATCAATGGCCCAGGCAAGTGGCGCGCCGGTCGCCAGTTTCGCGGCCGGTTTCGAGGACCCCGCGATCGACGAATCGCGCCACGCCGAGGCGGTGGCCCGGGCGCTAGGGCTCACCCATGTGACGCTGACCGTGACGCCGCACGCGGCTTTGCAGGCGCTCCCCGCGCTGATCGGCGCGTTCGATGAGCCCTTGTCCGACATGGCCGCCCTGCCGCTCTATCTGCTGGCGCAACGGGCCAAAGAGGATGTGGGCGTCGTTTTGACCGGCGATGGCGGCGACGAGGTGTTCGCCGGCTATGAGCGCTATGCGCGGCTGTTACGCCTTGAGGCGAAGGCGCGCCGGATCCCCGCCTTCGCCCGTCGACTTGGCGCAGCCACGGTGCACGGACCAGCAGGACCGGCGCTTCATTGGGCGACAGCCGCACTCGGCCGGGCGGCGACGCCGGCCGACGCGCGGGCCAAGTGGGCGCGGCTTGCCGATGCGCTGGGCGACCCATCGCGTGGCCGGCTCTATCGGGCGCTGATCACCTTGTGGCCCGATCCCGCTCAGCTGGTCGGCGCGGCCGAGCCGGCTTTCCCGGCGCTCATTGAGGCGCATGCGGCGGCTGGCGGCACGCTTGATTTCGCCCAACGGGTTGATCTGGCGAGCTATTTGCCCGACGCACTCTTCGTCAAAACGGATCGGGCGACCATGGCCCATGGCCTGGAAGCCCGCGTGCCATTGGCCGCGCGCGAGCTCATCACGTTTGGTCTCGGGCACCCCGAGGCCTTGCGCCGCGATGTCGGCGGGCTGAAAGCGGTGTTGCGGGCGGTGGCTAGGCAACGGCTCGGTGGGGCCTTGATGGACCGGCCGAAGCAGGGTTTCAGCGTGCCGATGGCTGCCTGGCTGCGCGGCCCGCTCAGGGCGTGGGCGGAAAGCCTCATTGGCGGGGCGGCGCTGAAATCCACCGGCCTGTTCGATCCGGATTTGGTGGGCGCGCGCTGGCAAGCGCATGTGACCGGCACGGCTGATTTCAGCTATTCGCTGTGGGCGATCCTGATGGCGCAGGGGTTTGCGATGCGCACCGGCACGGCATCGCCAACATGACGCCACCGATCACCGATCAAGCGCTCATTGATCTGGTGGCGCGGGTGGTGGCCCGCGCCACGCGCAAGCGCCAGGGCGCACCATGCCTTGCCGTGCCGTTTGTTCTGAGCGACGCGCAGGTCGCCACCCTCATTGCGGATGCCCGGTTGGC
Source organism: Rhizobium sp. Q54 (assembly GCA_943373055.1). Lineage (GTDB taxonomy): Bacteria > Pseudomonadota > Alphaproteobacteria > Rhizobiales > Ancalomicrobiaceae > CALSBD01. Next base: position 4,128 of record CALSBD010000067.1, on the reverse strand, counting down.
AGGCGTGGTCAGCGCGGCCGCGGCGGATGGCGCGGGGTCACTGCGGCAGGGCGTGTTTGGGGCGCGCGGCGACTGGCGGCTGCCCAACGGACCCTACCAAACCGTCTACCTAGCCGCCTCGCCGCGCCGGCTGACGCGAGCGATGGTGCGCGAGGCGGCTCGTCACGGGGTGCGCACGCTCACCTGTCAGGTCGGCTCGGGCTGGATCGACCTGCCGCTTGATCGGCTCGGCCGGCTCAAGGCACCGCTACGCTGGGCGTCGGCGCGCGAGCAGGATGCGCGCGAACGGTTTGGCCGTTTGCGCGGGGCGGTGGCGCGCGCGCTTGTCACCACGTGGCCGACGGCACAGCCGTTGGCGCGGCGCATCGCGGGGGCGGCCGGCATTGGCGGCAGTCCGTTTGAGACGGCGTTCACGTCGCTCATCGCCGCGCGACCGCCCCCTCTTGAGCCGATTCCCGGTCGGATCGTGCTAGTGTGCGGCTCGCTGTCGCCCGGTGGCGCGGAGCGGCAAGCGGCGGTGACCGCGGCGGGGCTGGTGACGGCCGGCCACACGGATGTGACGCTCTTGTGCCACACCTTGGCGGCGGGTCCGCCCCATCACCACGACTTTCACCGGGCACGGGCCGAGGCGGGTGGCGTGCGGGTGGCCGAGATCGAGCGTGTGTTCGCAGGCGCGCCGATCGCGGCCCTCCCCACCGCCGTGCGCCCGCGCGACGGGTGGCTGCCCGACGCGCTCGTGGTTGATATCGCTCACCTTTATGAGGTCTTGCGGGCGCTGCGGCCGGCGGTGGTGCATGCCTGGCTTGACTGGGATTGCGTGCGGGCCGGCACGGCGGCCGTGCTCGCCGGTGTGCCGCGGGTCGTGCTCTCCGGGCGCAATCTCAACCCCTCGCACTTCGTGTTCCATCAGCCGACCATGCGGCCAGCCTATCGCGCGCTCGTCGATGTCCCTGGCGTGCGCCTGCTCAACAATACCCGCGCGGGGGCGCTGGACTATGCAGCGTGGCTTGGCATCGCCGCCGCGCGCATCGGCGTCATCCCCAATGGCGTCTCGTTTGAAGCCCTGACGCCGCCCGACGCTGTGACCGAGCGGACCGCGCGGGCGCGTTTTGGCCTGCCGCTCGATGGGCCGGTGATTGGCGGCGTGTTTCGCTTCTCGCCCGAAAAACGCCCGCTGTTGTGGCTCGACATGGCGGCCGAGGTGATCAAGCGTCTGCCCAACGCTCGGTTTCTGCTCGCGGGCCACGGCCCGATGGAGCGGGAGATGCGTGCGCGGGTGGCTCGATTGCGGCTCACCGAGGCCGTGGTATTCGCGGGGGTGGTCGACGCCATCCAGGATGCACTGGCGGCAATGGACGTTCTGGTGCTCACATCAGCCGCGGAAGGCTTGCCCAATGTGGTGCTGGAGGCTCAGGCCATGGGCCGGCCGGTCCTCACGCCACCGGCCGGTGGTGCCGTGGAAGCGCTGGTGCCGGATGTGACGGGCTTCGTGGTCGATCCGGCCACGCCGACGACCCTCGCCGCCGCGGCCGAGAGGGCACTCACCGACACGGCCTGGCGTGCGCGCGCGCAGGCCACCGGCCCCACATACGTGCGCGAGACGTTTTCGATCGCGCAGATGGTCAAGGCAACCCTGGATGTGTATGAGGATGTCTAGGTCGCAAGCCCTCCCTCGCCATCGGGGGCCAGAGACGCGCGACCACCAATGGCCGATGACGCCTCTCACGCCACAAGGATAGCCGTGTCGACCCTGCGGATCCTCCACTTGATCACGGGGCTCAATGCGGCCGGTGCCGAGACGGCGCTCGTGCAGCTGTGTCGTGCGCTTGATCCCGCTCGCTTCGACGTGAGGATCGTCTGCCTGAAGGCGGAGCCCGGCGCCATCGCGGCGTTTCAAGCGCAGTGCGGCTGGCCGGTTGAGAGCCTCGGTCTGCGCGGCCCGCTCGATGCGCCACGCGCCGTGTTGACCGTACGCCGGATGCTGAAGGCGTTTGGGCCCGACATCGTGCAGTCGTGGCTTTATCATGCCGACCTGCTGGCGCGGCTGACGCGATCAGCGGTCCCCGACGCGCGGCTGATCTGGTCGCTGCGCAATGCGAGCTTGCAGGCTGAAGGGCGGTGGGACTGGGCGGCGCTGACGGGAAGCCTGGCGCGGCTATCCAGCGGTGTTGATCTCGTCATCGCCAACGCGGAGGCTCCCCTCCTTGATCACCGGGTCCTTGGCTATCGGCCGCGGGCCACGCGCGTGATCCCCAATGGCTGGCCGGTGCCGCAACCCGTGGGCGCGGACGTCCGCGCCGTGGCGCGCGCGGGGCTTCAGCTCACCCAGGAGCAGGTGGCGATCCTGTTGCCGGCGCGGTTGGCGCGGCAGAAGGATCACGCGACCTATTTGGCGGCCGCCCGTCTGGCCACGGACGCTGAGCCAAGGCTGGTGTTTTTGGCGGCCGGTCAGGGCGTGAGCCAGGAGGCGCTGGCGCGGTTGGGACCCGGCTCGCCCGTAATTGCGTTGGGGGAGCGGGCGGATGTGACAACGCTGATGACCGCGGTCGATGCGGTCACGCTGACCTCGGCCTAGGGCGAGGGGTGCCCCAATGGCCTGGGCGAGGCGATGGCCCGCGCCGTGCCGGTGATCGCGACCACAGCCGGCGGGGTGCGCGAACTTGTGGGCGACTGCGGCCTCACCGTCGCGCCGCGCGACGCCCATGCGCTCGCCGACGCCTATGTCGCCTTTGCGCGCCTGGCGCCCGCAGCGCGCGCGGCGCTTGGCGCGGCTGGGCAGCGGCGGGTGGAGGCGCATTTCTCGTTCGACCGCTTCGTGAGCGATCACGTTCGCGCGTATCAGGCCCTCGTGGAGGGGACGCGCGGGCCCGACCGCTGACACGCTTGCACAAGCATCCGTTTGCAAGTCTTAGGCTTTAACTCTCGTGCCGATGGTCGTGCGAGCCGTGGCTGAGCGGGTCGTGATCGTGGTCGTGGTTCACATCAGCGCCGTGCAGATGGTCATGATCATGCTGGTCGGCGTGGCTGTGGGTGTGCACGTGCGCGTGGTCATGGGTGTGGGTGTGGTTGTGCGGATGGGCGTGCACCAAGTCGCCATGGCGATGCATGTGGGTGTGGTGGTGCGTGTGCTCATGCGCGTGGCGATGCTCGTGGTCATGATCATGCGGCGCATCGTGGCTGTGGTCGTGGCCGTGGTCCCTGTGCATGGCGGCTGTCCTCCCGGGCGCACCGAACGGTTGATGTCTTAATCGACGCTCAGCGATGAGATGCTACGCCCGTCCGGCCGGTTTGTCACAGGCTGCGGTCTGCGCCCCGCAGCCGTCGCAAGGGCTGTTCAGCCGTTCTTGACGCGGATGTGGGTGTGGCTCGCGACCCCATCCCCATGGGGGTGCACCTCGTGGTCGATGTCCGCGGGGATCATCACGACGCGGCCATGGCGGACGCCTCGTTCGGCCATGACGGAGCGGGCATGCGCCTTCACGTCGGCGGTGGGGCCGCGCAGCATGGTCATCTCAAAGCTGGTGTCGTGATCCAGCGGCGCGCGCACGGTCGTCACCGTGAGGTCGTGCCGGTTACTTTCCCGCTCGGCCAAGCGGGCGGCGAGATCGCGGGTGGAGCGGTCATAGACATAAACCAGCGCCGCGAGGCAGGCGTCGCTCTCGCCTTCGTCCTCGACCAGCCGCTGCAGCCCGGCGCGAGCGAGATCGCGGATCGCCTCGGAGCGATTGGCATAGCCACGCGCCCGCATGAAGCGGTCGAGATCATCCATCAAGTCATCGTCAAACGTCACCGTGACCCGCTGCATCCCCTGCCCTCGCGCGTAAGCCCTTGAAACAAGCGGGGTGCGCCGCCGCTTGTCAATCCGCTGCTGATCCTGGTTCGGCCGGTCGGCGATCGATATGCACGTGAGGATGCACGGCCGCGTGCTGGTGTAGTGTGGCGGGCCACAGGTGCCCGCCCTCGAGCGCGACGATGCGAGTTGTTACCCGTGCGAGAAACCCCAGATCATGGCTGACGATCAGCATGGCTTGATCCAGCGTGGCGAGCACCTCGATCAGCCGGGTGCGGGCGGTGGCGTCGAGCGCGTTGGTCGGCTCGTCCAGCAGCAACACCTCGGGCGCCATGGCA
>CALSBD010000066.1:0-9655 GCA_943373055.1 Rhizobium sp. Q54 | reverse complement strand
AATGACCGATGCCCTTCCCGATGCCTGTGAACGTGTGCGGCGCGCAGCGGAAAAGCTGGGGCTGATCATCGCTCCGGTGGAGATGCCCGCCTCCACGCACACCGCCCAAGAGGCGGCGGACGCGTGTGGCTGCACGTTGGCGCAGATCGTCAAGTCTCTGGTGTTTCAAGGTAAATCATCGAAGCGACCGTATCTGTTTCTCGTTTCCGGGCCCAACCGGGTCGATGAGGCGCGCATGGCGATGCTGGTCGGCGAGGGTCTCAAGCGGATGGACGCGCGCGATGTGCGCGATGTCACCGGCTTTGCCATCGGCGGCATTCCGCCTTTGGGTCATGATACCAAGCTGAAGACCTATCTTGATCAAGACTTGATGGCGTTTGATGTGGTGTGGGCCGCGGCCGGCACCCCGCGCAGCGTGTTCAGCGTCACGCCGGCCGCGCTTGTCGCAGCCACGGTCGCGCAGGTCGTCGCGATGGGACCGGCTTAATCCGCCGCCGTCTCCAAGGTCTCCAGGAACGCCATTACCGCATCAACGAAGATGTCGTTACGGTCGCCTGCCACCATGTGGCCAGCGTCGGACACGTCGGTGAAGCGGGCGTGCGGGGCGAGATCGAGGAACGCCTTGGCGTCCACCTCATTGACGAGCTCGGAGCGACCGCCGCGGATCAACAGCGTGGGCACCCGCAGTCGCCGGGTCGCGTCCTCCCAGCGGCCCAGTAGATGCTCGCGATCGGTGTTGATGGTGCGCGGCCCGGCAATGAAGCGCGGGTCCCAATGCCATCTCAGTCGCCCGTCCGGGTGGCGCCGCAGGTTTTTGGCCAGACCATCCAAGCTCTTGGGCCGGGCGCGGTGCGGCAAATAGGCGGCGATCGCGTCGGCGGCCTCTTCGACGCTGGCAAAGCCCTCCACCATGCGCGCGCCCATGAAGCCCTGGATGCGATCGACCCCGCCGGGGTCCATGCGTGGCACGATATCAACTAAGATCAGGGCGGACAGCACGCCGCCGTGTGGGCCCGTGCACGTCTCACCCTCGGCCATCAGCCCCGCGATGCCGCCGAGCGACGCGCCCACCACAATGGGGCGTGCGCCGTGAAGCGCGGTGAGCGCGCGGGCGAGCGCGATCGCATCCTCGGCATAGTCGGCAAACGCGTAGGCGCCATCGGCCACCCACTCGCTCTCGCCATGGCCACGCTGATCGACCGCATAGGCGACATGGCCGCGCGCGGCGAGGCGGGCGGCGGCTTCGTCCCACGAGTGGCGCGTCTGGCCGCCCCCGTGCAGGAGCATGACCGGCTGGCCACCCGCGCCGAAGCGATCGGCGATCAGCCGGTTGCCGGCCGCGCCGGTCAGCGTGACGGTCTCAGGCATCGGCAGCGCGCTCATGGGCGGCGATCCCAGAAGGCGAAGGCACCGGCTTTATAGGTCTTGTCGCCGACGGCCAGCATGTGGTCGCGGTCGGGGATATCAAGAACGGTTGCGTTCGGCATCAGCGCGGCAAGCCCGGCCGCCGAGCCCGACACCGCGTCGCGGGTGCCGACGGCCACCAGCACCGGGCATGTGATGGTGGCGATCCGCTCGCGGGCGACCGGTTGGCGCGCCCCTCGCATGCAGGCGGCCAGCGCTAGGCGATCGGATTTCGTCTGGATCGCGAATGCCCGATAGGCCTTGGCGACGAGATGTGTGACCTCCGCGTCGGTCTCGGCTTCAAGCCCGCGCGCGATCACCTCCTGCCCGCCAATGCCATCGACCATCGCCAACCCTAAGCCGCCGAACACCACCGAGCGGACGCGGGCGGGGTGGTTGATGGTCAAATAGGCGCTGATCCACGCGCCCATCGAATAGCCCATCACGTCGGCGACTTCGATATCGAGATGATCCATCAGGCGGCGCACATCCTCGGCCATGAAGCGCTCGGAGTGATAGACCGCCGGATCATGCGGCCCCGCCGATTGCCCATGGCCCCGATTATCAAGCGCGACCACGCGCCGGCCGGACTTGACGATGGCGTCGACCCAGCCGGGGTTCACCCAGTTTGTCTCCTTATTGGAGCCAAACCCATGCACCAACACGACCGGATCGCCGCGTCCCGCATCGAGATAAGCAATCTCGACGCCATCGGAATCAAAATAAGCCATGGGCACGGTCCGGCGTGACGTGGTTGACGTTAACGGAAGCACTTTCATGCCGGGGAGGATAGGGAAACGCGACGACGGGGGGAAGGGGGCGTGAAGGAGGAGCGGGGATGCGAAGCGATGGGACAAGGGACATGCCGGTCTTGATGATAGTCGATCGCTTTCGGGTAGCGTCCTGATCGGGATCGGTCTTCCTTCTCCCCTTGCGTCGAGGCTGCCCCGAAGGGGCGGACGAGGGTGGATCTATCAATAATATCAGTATTTTGAATTGAAGCTGCGGTTTGCCGCTCCCCCTCATCCAGCGCTTCGCGCCACCTTCTCCCGCGAGGGGAGAAGGTGGTCGTCCGATGCGAAAGCCGTGCGTTAGGTGTACTTGGTCTTTGCCTGCTGAACGCTGAGCGCTCATTCGCTTGCTTGGCCATCCCCCACACCCTTGCCACCCCGCCCGACTAACATGCTAGTCTCACCACCGGGCCGCGCTCGTGGCGGTGCGGGGTTTGGGTGGATGGTGCAGGGGTTGAAGGACGCGACCGAGGATACGGGGTTTGGCTTTATTGAGCCGATCAAGCCGGCCGCGCGCGGGCGGGTGACCGAGCACGTGCGCGATGTGCTGCGCGAGGCGATTGTGCGGCTGGATTTGAAGCCGGGCGGGTTCATCGACAAAAAGGCGCTCGCCACGCGGCTGGGCGTATCGCTGTTTCCCGTCACCGAGGCGCTCGCCCGCTTGGCGCAAGAGGGACTGGTCGAGGTGCTGCCGCAGCGGGGCACGCTGGTGGCGCGCATTCGCATGGGCGATGTGCGACAGGCGCATTTCATTCGTCGGGCCCTCGAAGCCGAAACCGCCCGGTTGGTCGCGCCGATGATGACGGACTCCACGCTGTCCGCGCTGGAGCGCAATTTGCGCTACCAGCGCGCGGCCGTCGATGGCGAGGACCGGGAGGGCTTCCATCGGTTGGATTTGCAGTTTCACACGCTGTTGCAAGATGCGCTTGGCTTTGGCCGGGTGCGCGAAGCCGTGGAGACCTCACGGCTCGGGCTGGAGCGGGTGCGCCGCATGTTGTCGTCGCCACGCCGCCATGCGGTCACCTACGAGGAGCATGCGGCCATTCTGGCGGCCCTGGCGCAGCGTGACGGCATGGCGGCCGCGCGCGCCATGGAGCATCATCTCGATGGGGTGATCGCCGAGCTGCTCGCCTTCGCCGCGGACAACCCCGATCTCGTCGAGGACTAAGGCATGCTGCGAAAAGGAGTGGCCGATTTTCCGCAAACGAGCATGCGAGGGCAAAGAGATCGGAACGCCATGCGATCCCGTCTCGTCGCTCGACGCTTGAGATGAACCCCGCCGCGCCCAAATCGGCGGCCCACCCACAATAAGCCGGAACCGGGGCCTCCCGAACATCCGGCAGCAGGAGGAGATACGCATGGTCGACATGGCACCCACGGCGTCGGCCGGGGCGACGGGACCGGGCCTCAAGCGCCGCCCGTTTGTCACGCGCAAGGGGCGCACGCTCAATCTGACCACGTTCGGGTTTGGCACCGCGCCGCTCGGCAATCTCTACAAGGCGCTTGATGAGCCGACCGCGCAGGCGACACTGGCCGCGGCGTGGGATGCGGGCATGCGCTTCTTCGACACCGCACCGCTTTATGGTTTGGGCCTTGCCGAGACGCGGCTCAACACCTTCCTGCGCGGGCGCGACCGGGCCGACTACACGGTCGCCACCAAAGTTGGCCGGCTGTTGGAGCCGTGCCGACCGGAGGAACGCACCGCGATTGGCAAGTTCTTCGAGACGCCGGCGCGGCGCGAGATCTATGACTATAGCTATGATGGCGTGATGCGCTCGGTCGAGTTCTCGTTGGAGCGGTTGGGGCTTGATCGGGTAGAGATCCTGTTCGCCCATGATCTTGATGTGTTCAATCACAAGTCCCAGGCTGCGCTCGACGGCAAGCTCGCGGAGTTCATGGCTGGCGGCTATCGGGCCCTGGTACGGCTGCGGGAAACCGGGGTGATCGACGCGTTCGGCGCGGGCGTCAACGAATGGCCGGTGACGCAGTGGCTGATCGAGCGGGGCGATTTCGACATCTTCCTATTGGCGGGTCGCTACACCCTGTTGGAGCAGCAATCGCTGGAGAGCCTGTTGCCGCTGTGCGTGGCGCGCGGGGTGGGGCTTGTGATTGGCGGGCCGTTTAACTCCGGCATTCTGGCCACCGGGCCGAAGCCGGGCGCCTACTACAATTACGACATTGCGCCAGTGGAGATCCTGGAGCGGGTCGGGCGTATTGAGGCGATCTGTCGGGCCCATGGCGTGCCGCTGGCCGACGCGGCCTTGCAGTTTCCGTTAAAGCACCCGGCGGTCGTCAGCGTCATCCCCGGCGGTCAGTCGGCCGACGAGGTGCGTCGCAATGTGGCCAGTCTCAACACCGTCATTCCCGATGCGCTGTGGGCCGATCTGAAGGCCGCGGGCCTCGTGCGCCCCGACGCGCCGACCTGATCCCTTTAACGGTCGTATCGGCCCACCGCCCGCTTCCCTCCTCGTCCTCGCCCCTTGTGGCCCCGTCTTAGTTGGTTCGTGTCATGCTCAAAGGTATTCCGCCGATCCTCTCGCCCGATCTCCTGCAGGCGCTTCGGGCCATGGGCCATGGCGACACCATCGCGATCGTCGATGGCAATTATCCCGCCGACAATGCGGGCCGGCGCGTGGTGCGCGCAGATGCGGCCGGTAGCGTCGACATCCTTGATGCCATTCTCGCCGTTCTGCCGCTCGATGATTTCGTCCCGGTCAATGCGATGATCCCGGAGGTGAAGGGCGATCCGGCTCACGACGAGCCGATCTTTGCCGAGTTCCGCGCGGTGCTCGCCCGGCGCGAGGGCGATCGGGTGCGGCTCGTGAAGTTGCCGCCGGCCGAGTTCTATCCGGCCGCCAATGCGGCCTACGTCATGGTCGCCACCGGCGAGCGGCGGCTCTATGGCAACATCGTCTTGAAGAAGGGCGTCATCCGGCCGCACGAATGAGCGGATTGGATCGCGGGCGGAGGGCGCGATGATCATCGATTCCCATGTGCATCTGTGGAACCCAGCCCGTGGTGACTATGGCTGGATGCCCAAGGGCGATCCGGTGCTCGACCGACCCTATCGGCCGGCGGATATTGGCCCCATCCTGGATCGGCACGGCGTGTCGCGCGTGGTGCTCGTGCAGGCCGCGCCCACGGTGGAAGAGACCGACTATATGCTCGGCCTGGCCGATGGCTGGGGCGGTGGTGCCGCGCCCGGCGCTGAGCGGGTGGCTGGCGTGGTCGGCTGGGTTGACTTTGAAGACCCAAGTCATCGGCGCCATCTGGAGCGGTTTGCCGCCCACCCCAAGGTCGTCGGCGTGCGGCCGATGATCCAGGATATCCCCGACCTCGGCTGGATGCATCGGCGCGAGATCGTGTGGGCGTTCGATGCCATGGCCGAGCTTGGTCTGGTGTTCGATGCGCTGGGCTATCCGGTGCACCTGCCGGGATTTCTGGAGCTGTTTCAGCGCCATCCGGGGCTTGCGATCGTGGTTGATCACGGGGCGAAGCCGCGCGTTCGCGATGTCAAGGCCGACCCCGGCGCGTTCACGCGCTGGGCGGCGGATATTGGGCGGATCGCCCGGGAGACACCGGCCGTGTGCAAGCTCTCCGGGCTTGCAACCGAGGCCGCCGCCGGCTTCAGCGACGACGAGCTCGCCCCTTTCGCGGCCCACATCCTCGATGTGTTTGGGCCCGAGCGGGTGATGTTTGGTTCCGACTGGCCGGTCGTCACCCTGGCGGCGAGCTATGAGCGTTGGTTCACGGCCGCCCGCCGGTTCGTGCCCGAGGCGGCGCGCGCGGCGGTGTTCGCCGGCACCGCCCAGCGGGTCTATGGGCTTTGAGATACGCCAGGGCGGCGGCCATCACCGCCCTTCACGCCACCACATTACGGAGAGCGCGCCCAACAGGAGCGCGAGGCCCAAAAGGCCGGCGAACAGCGGCAGGCGATCGACGCCCTTGAGCACGCTGGCGTCCGATAGCTTCAGTCCGATCCAGTCCATGCCCGTGGTGGCCGCATTGGAGCGCACGGAGAGGACGCGCGGCACCGCTACGGTGCCGGTCTCGGCGATGCGGCGGATCGAGCCGCCCGACGCCTCAGTGATGGCACGCGCCGGCTCCAGGCTGGAGACGACATCGGTCCATTCGCGCGGATTGGGCGGGCCGACATGGACGAGCGCGGTGTAGGCGCCGTCGGTTGCTTTCCAGAGGCCGAGCTCAGGGGCGGGCAGTGAGACGCGCCAGCGGCCCGGCTCCTGCTGCAAGGGGTTCACCTGGCGGGTCTGACCGGTTGGCGATGTGAGCGTCACCGGCGGAGCGCTGTCGCCAAGCGTCTGACGCTCCACCTCAATGGTGCGGCCACGGGCGGTCAGCCGCAGGGCCTCTTCTTCCAGATCTGGCTCCTTCATCAGCCAGTGCGACAGGCGCCGCAGGAGCTGAGAATGCGGGCCACCCCCTTCATAGCCGCGCGCCCACAGCCAGACGTGATCGGACACCAACAGGCCAACACGGCCCTCGCCCTCGCGCGCGAGGATGAGGAGCGGTTTGTCGGCGCCGGTCATGACCACTGAACCGGCGGTCGGCTCCACCTCGGCGACGCGGAACCAACGGCTCCAGCGCGGCGGGTCGCTCTCCGAGCCGGGGAGGCCACGGGTGACCGGATGGCGCTTGCCAAGCTCCGACACCGCGGCGCGGAACGGCTCCTCGACCACCTGGCCCGATGGCGTGGCCGGCAAGACGGTCGACAGCGGCGTGCGGTAAAGCGAGCCCTGATCGGCATAGTCGGGCCCGGCTGCGACAAGCACCGCGCCGCCATCGCGCACGTAGCGAGCGATGTTGTCGAAGTAGATCGACGACAGGATGGTGCGGCGCTGGTAGCGATCGAAAATGATGAGATCGAACTCGCGGATTTTTTCCTGGAACAGCTCGCGCACCGGGAAGGCGATCAGCGACAGTTCGTTGATCGGCGTGCCGTCCTGCTTCTCGGGCGGGCGCAGAATGGTGAAGTGAACCAGGTCGACCGACGCGTCGGACTTGAGCAAGTTGCGCCAGGTGCGCTCGCCCGCGTGCGGCTCGCCGGAGACGAGAAGCACGCGCAGGTTCTCGCGAATGCCTTCGATGGTGGCAACCGCGCGGTTATTGACGGCGGTCAGCTCGCCCTCAAGCGTCGCGGCCTCGATCTCCACGATGTTGACGCCACCATGGGCGATCTCGACGGAGACTTCGGTGGTCTGGCCGGCGGTCACGTCGAGGGTGTCAATCACCTCGCCATCGCGGCGCACCGTGACGCTGACGCGGGCGCCGGTGGTGGGCGTGCCCGCGTCGAGCACGCGGAAGCTCATGACGGCCTGGGTGTTGACGAGGCCGAAGCGCGGCGCGGTGTCGATCACCACGCGGCGGTCGCGGTCGGTGGAGCGACCGGTGACCAGCACATGGACGGGGGCGGCGACGCCCAGCTGTGCCATGTCGCGCGGCACATCATGGATGCGGCCGTCGGAGACGACCACGGCGCCGGCGAAGCGATCAGGCGGCACGTCGCCAATGCCGCGGCTGAGCGCTTCGAACAGCCGGGTGCCGTCGGCGGAGGCGGATTCGTCGTCGGGTGTGACGGTGATCTCGCGCAGCTCGATGCCGCGCAGCGCGCTGATCTGGCGGCGCAGCGCCTCCAGCGCTTGATCGGTCTCCGTTGCGCGTCCGCCCAACGCCTGGCTTTGGCTACGGTCAACCACCAGCGCGGCCACCGAGGTGAGCGGCTCCCGGTCCTCGCGGCTGATGATGGGATTGAGGAGGGCCAACGCGAGGGCGACAACGGCGCCCACACGCAGCCACGCGCCGCGCAGCCCGGCGAACACGCCGTAAAAAGCCAACAGGCCCGCCGCGATCGCAAGCAGTGCGATCCACAGGATTGGTAACAGCGGCTGAAGCTCAAGACCCCACGTCATCACTGGCCCAACCTTTCCAACAGCGCGGGGACGTGCACCTGGTCGGCCTTATAGTTGCCGGTGAGCACATACATGAGCAGATTGACGCCCACGCGCAGCGCCATCTCGCGCTGGCGCTCATCGGGCGGGACGGTAGGGAACAGGAACGACCCATCCTCGCCCATCGCCCAGGCGGCGGCCAGATCATTTGACGTGATCAGGATCGGCGACACGCCGTCGCCCGCGCGCACGGGGCGCTCGGCATTGGGTTGGGCAGGCGGCAAGGCCTCGACCCACAGCTGACCGCCATTGTAGCGACCGGGGAAATCATCAAGGATATAGAATGCCTTGGTCAGCACATGGTCGCTCGGGACCGGCTCCAGATCGGGGATATCAAGGCCCGCGAGGATATCACGCAGCTTATCATTGGCGCTCGACACGCGCCCGCCGCCAAGGGGCGCGGCAGTCAACTGGTCGCGGGTGTCAAACACGATCGAGCCGCCATTTTTCATGTAGGCATCGATACGCGCCATCACCTCGGGCGTCGGGGTCGGCTGGCTCTCGCTCACGGCCCAATAAAGGATCGGGAAAAAGGCGAGCTCGTCCTTGGCGATATCAACACCCACCGGCTCGCCGGCCTCAAGCGCGGTGCGGTCGGCCATGATGCGCGTGAGGCCAAAAAGGCCCTGGCGCGATGTTTCGTCGAGGATTGAATCGCCGGTGATTACATAGGCCATGCGGGTTTGCAGCGCGGCCGGCATATCGAACGCGTCGGTGGGCTTTTGTTCCGCGGCATGGAGCGCTGACGGCGCGACGAGCGCGCCTAGCGCGAGCGCCACGATCACGGCTGCCGTTTGCGCGCGCCGAGCGGTGAGGCGCCCGGCCAAGAACAACACGGCGAGGGCGTCGAGGATCAACAACACGAGGGCGATCGCCAGCAAGGCCGGTTTCCAATCCGTTGGCGTGGTGCCGGTGAGGCCGGCGCGAACCACGGAGGCGGGCAGGGCGTCGGTGGACAGGGGCACGATGGTATCTCCCGCCTTCAAGAGGTTGAGCGCGGCGAAGGCCTCATCGCTGCCATAGAAGCCCGGCGGGTGTTCGCGACTGGCCTGGGTGGGCGCATCGGGTGCGCCTTGGATGAGCGGCTTGGCGTCGGTGGTCGGCGCGGTGAAGCGGCCCTCGCCATCAAGCACGGACAGCGGCGGCAACAGCACGGTCGGCACGGCTGACTGCGCCTCGCCCTCGGCGGTGGTCGGCGCGCCCCGCGCAAGGCTGGCTGACGCCACCAACCGGCGCAGAACCTCGACGAACGACCCTGACAGCGGCAGGTTCGACCAGGTCGTGTCAGCGGTCACATGGACAAGTACCAGCCAACCTTGGCCAATGCGCTCCGCGGTGACGAGCGGGGTGCCATCGGCAAGCGACGCCCAGGTGCGGCCCGACAGGTCGCCATCGGGCTCGGCCAACACCTGACGGGTCACCTGCACGTCCTTAGCGACCTCCAGCCCGGCAAACGGGCCGCTTGGCGCATAGGAGCCCAGGCCTTGCGGTTCC
>CALSBD010000065.1:0-9752 GCA_943373055.1 Rhizobium sp. Q54 | reverse complement strand
GGCGGCAGGCGCGTTGATGAACGGGACGCTGGTATCCAGATGTGGCTTGAAGCGCCGTTCAAGCTCGACGCTCGCCACCAGTGGCGACGACTTCAGCTTGGCGAGTTCAGCCGCCGTCACGGTGGCGGCGATCATGGGCGCATAGCGGGCGCCCTTGATCTTGAGGCGGTCGGCGAGCGTCGTTTTGCCGAGCGCGTGGTTGCCAAATAGGCTGATGATGCCCGCGCGCTGCAGAGCGGGCCATGCGGCGGTGAAGTCCTTGCCGGCCTCCGTCCACAGCGGCTTCGTTTTGCCATCGAACGGCGTCTTGAGGGTGATCAGCACGCGGGCCTCACCGGCGCGGGCCAAGACGCTGTCGAGGGTGTCGATGGGGGCCGCGGCGCCCGGTGGTGTGACGACCGGCGCGGCGCGCCCTTCGCCCGCTTGTGCGCTAGCGATGCCGGCGGTCGCCGCAGCTAAGCCCACGGTTAGGGCCATCAGGGATGATATGCGGGGCATGGGTGGTCTCCTTTCTCATCTCGGCCACACGCGCGGCCGGGTCGAGACGGAGCTTTACAAACCGCGGGTCATCCGCCTGTTCCGTACGGAACAGGTCGCTGAGTGCGCCGATGGCTTGGCGTCAGATTGCGCTCGAGCGTCTTGATGTCGCGGCGCGCGCCACGACGGGAGCGCTACGCACGGGATCCGGCTTCAGGGCGAGACAGTCCAGGTCACCCGGTCGGTCAAGACGCCGCGTGGATCGTTGCGCACCAAGGTGGGACGCGCGGCGACCGTCGCCTGCAGCGCGCGCGGCGCGCCAGCCAGTGCGGCGCGGGTCACCACCACGGAGGGGCCGGTGCCGATCAAACGACCGGCCAGGCGCCACGTGACGGTGGGCGTCACCGGTCCGCCATTGGCCGTCGTGACGGTGAAGGTGAGCCGCCCGGTTGACGGCAGACGCACTTTCAAGGCGGTGGGCACGATTTTGTCGACGAGCGAGACGATCTCATAATGGCGGCGAATGAGCTGTTCGCTATTGACCGGGCCAAACGCCACACCGAGCGTGCGCATCATGGAGTCCGCGGTCGGGCGATACCAGCCAGTGGCGCAAAAGAACGCGCCCTGGAACACGCCCGGCCCGGTGAAGCTGATCGGGGTCGGAACCGCGGTCGTCGACGCGATCCAGCGCGCCCACGGCACGCCGGTGCGGGTCGACGCGCGGGTGACATTGAAGCCCCACGGATTGGTGTAGCGGCCGCAATTGAAGGCATCGACATACTCGTCGTCGAGATTGCCAAAGCTGTGGCCGAGCTCGTGCAGCATGATTTCTGATGCCAGCGGGTGGGTGGATGCGACCGCGTAGCGCCCGCCCGAGCCGCCATATTCAGCATCATTGACCAGCACGACCACCATGTCGCGGCGGGTGGTCGGCAAATGGGCCGCGATCATCGCCGTCACCTTGGTGTCGTTGACACACAACAGGCGCTGGATGCTGAAGCAGCCGAAATAGGCGCCATAGACGGTGTTCTTCGCCCGCCCCTGACCGGCCCCGGACTCAACGCTGGGGGTCTCCACGCGGGTGATGTTGAACGAGCGGCGATACGACGAGAACGGCGCGGTGGCCATCAAGCGGGTGGCGAACGCCGCCGCGTCGGTGCGAAACTTCGCCATCTCCGTCGCGCGATAGCCATCGCCCAAGATGACCACGTCAACCCGGTTGGCGAACGGGCCGTTATAGGTGATGGAGGTCACCGTGGCGGCGGTCGCGGGGCCGGCAATGAGAAGAGCGGCGAAGAGCGAGATCATCCAGCGGATCATGGTGTCCTCCCCTCAGCGCACGGCCAGGCGCGCCAGGCGGCGCGGCCGGTGGGTGGGGCCCTCGGGCTCGAAGATATCGAGCGCCACGGCGTCCTCGCGCGTCGGCAGCACCACGAGGAGCTCCGACTGGGCGCGGATGAAAGTGCGTGCGTCGGAGATCTGGCCGGAGGCGTCGGCCTGCTCGGAGCGCACGATGCGCGGATCGGCCACCACGGCGCGCGCCAAGGCGCGGCCCGCTTGATCGACAAGGCGGACTTCCAAAAGACCCGGGCCTAGGTCGCCCCCGGTCAATGTCGTTGCGCCGGCCGGCTGGCGGGCGATCAGCGACGCGCGGGCCTGAGCGCCTCGGGCCACGGACGCCTCTACGCCGGCGCGCGGGGCAAAGCTGGGATGTACGAGATTGACCCGCCACTGGGTCACCGGTTCGGCGGTCGCGGGCGGGGGGAGGGATCCGGTCACGAGTTCGACCACTTCGAAGCGGGGATCGGCCATCAGCCGCTCGTATCCCGCCTCGTCGACCTCAACGACAGCCGTGCGGCTCGACCGGCGGCTCACGGAGACCGGGGCGGGCACCACCGATCGCACGAGGGTCGCCACATCGCTGCCGGCGCGGGCCGATGCGGTGACTTCGACCGTAAGGGTGCTTGCAAGCGACGCGGCTGAGGTGGCCAACGCGAGCGCGCCTGCGATGCCAAGCATTCGCAAGGCCCGTGCGACACGGCGACGACTGTTGATCATGCTGGTGCCCCCTTCGGCGTTGCGACGAGGGCGCTCAACGCCCCGTGTCGCGCCAACGTCTCAAGCAGACGTCCGCCGTTCCCCTTTGGCTAAGTGAGGCCAAGCATTCCTTTGCGTCAAGCATTGGATCGCTATGCGAACGAAAAACGGCCGCGCTGGGGGCGCGGCCGCTCGAGAGTGACGGACAAATCCGATCGATCAGCGCGAGTAGAACTCGACGACCAGGTTCGGTTCCATCTGGGTGGGGTAGGGCACGTCGGCGAGGCCGGGCACGCGCACGAGCTTGGCCTTCATCTTGGCGTGGTCGGCCTCGAGGTAGTCCGGCACGTCGCGCTCGGCGAGCTGGACGGATTCCAGCACGATGACGAGCTGCTTGGAGGCGTCCTTGATCTCGATCTCATCGCCGACCTTCACGAGGTAGGACGGGATGTTAACGCGGCGCCCATTGACCTTGATATGGCCATGGTTGACGAACTGACGGGCCGCGAACACGGTCGGCACGAACTTGGCGCGGTAGACCACGGCGTCCAAGCGGCGCTCGAGCTGGCCGATCAAGTTCTCCGAGGCGTCACCCTTCATGCGGATGGCTTCGGCATAGATGCGGCGGAACTGCTTCTCGGAGATGTTGCCGTAGTAGCCCTTCAGCTTCTGCTTGGCGCGCAGCTGCGTGCCGAAGTCGGAGAGCTTGCCCTTGCGGCGCTGGCCGTGCTGGCCGGGGCCGTATTCGCGCTTGTTGAACGGGCTCTTCGGGCGGCCCCAAATATTGGCGCCCAAGCGGCGATCGATTTTATACTTGGCTTCACTGCGCTTCGTCATCGCGGTCTCATTCATCGGCGCGGCCGGTTGCGGCGCGCGCGGTTAGCGCGGCGTGTAACCGCCGCGGGGTGAGACGCGCCCTCCTCTGCCCCATTGAAGGGCCGACAGGACCGCGATGGAAACGCCAGGGCAACGCCCCAACACATCGGGTCCACGGGTGCGTGGTCGATTGTTCATGACGGCCTCGCAGAGGCACGCCGTGAACGACAACGCGGGCCAAGGCGGCCCGCGAAGCTGGTGGGGTGTTAGGGGAGATGGGAGGCGCCGTCAAGCCTCTCGCGGCAATCAACACGCTTGTATCCCAGCGAATTGCCTCACACGGCCGGCGGGATGCGGACGGGAAAGCGCAGCGCAACGCCGGTGATGGCGACCGACTGAGACGCGTTGGTGCGCACCAGGACGATGTTCACACTATAGACGAACCGGTTGAAGTCGAGGATGAAGCCGCTGTGGCTCAAGTTGACGTGAGCGCCCAGCGGGCCGGGCGTGTTCGCGTTGTCTGACGAGAACTGCCCCAAGATCTGGGATTGGCCGTTCGTGAGCGACGTTTCCATCATGCGCACCCGCACGGACGCGCCGGGATTGGTGACGGTGGAGTCTTGGTAGTGGATGATTGAACCACCAAGCCTGACCGTTGAGGGCGCCGC
Source organism: Rhizobium sp. Q54 (assembly GCA_943373055.1). Taxonomy (GTDB): domain Bacteria; phylum Pseudomonadota; class Alphaproteobacteria; order Rhizobiales; family Ancalomicrobiaceae; genus CALSBD01. Next base: position 5,754 of record CALSBD010000065.1, on the reverse strand, counting down.
GCCATAGCGCACATGGGAGACCGGGCAGCTCAACACGGCCATGCCGGTCCGACCAGGCTTGAACGAGACCTTGGCGACGCCTGCCTCGACGAGGTCAGCCCCTTGGGTGATCACGCAGGCGGACGCAGGGGTGCTCCAGGCAAAACCTGATTCTGAGGCACTGGCGGGCGCGCTGAGCGCGGCGGTGGCGGCGAGGGCGGCGAAAGCAAAGGTACGCATCGGTGTCTCCTGTCGTGTTGGCCAGTCGTTGGCCTTGATGGAGACACAATGCCGCCGCCTCGATCAGCTGGCTGTTCCCCAGGGAACGCAGTATCAACGGCGTGACCTCACGTTGACGGACGCGGAAAGACTTGTGGGGCGCCCCCCTGGTCACGGTCTTGTAATCGTGGGAAAGCGATATGACATTAGGGCCGCCGTAGGCGGTCAGACGGCCGATCCGCGCCATCGACGGCGGCTGAAGGCAAAAGGGGAGAGCGATATGTCCGACGTCGTCGTCAAGACGCCCATGCAGTATCTCGACAAGGCCATGGGCGCGTTGCGCGACCTGGGCCTGATGCCCACCAAGGTGGAAGAGGCGCCTATCGTTGGCCTGCTTGAGAAAATCTCGGACCTGTCGCCCGATAAGATTGCCGTCATCACCCGTACGCTGGGCCAGATGTCAGTCTTTAACGAGGTCGTGCGTGAGCAGATCTCGCAAATGGACGTCGGCGAGCGCTACGAGCAGATCACCCAGGGCTTCAACTCTATCCGCGATGACGCCAAGCGCATGGTGGATCAAGTGGAGGACGGCAAGATCGACATGATCGAGCGGGCGCAGAACGTGTGGATGAAGTTCTCGCGCGGCGACATCGCCCAGCGTTTCGACGCCATCCGCGACATTTATCTCGACGTCGCCAAAGCGACCAAGCAGAACATCGACCGCGAGCACGTCATCCTGGAGGCCTACCGCGACTTCCGCGGCGCGCTCAAGCAAGGTGAAGTGTCGGCGCTGGAAGTCTTGAAGCAGGCCGAGGAGAAGCTCAACGAGGCCAAGGCCGCGCTGACCAAGGCGTCGGATGCGGTGACCGCCTACACCGGCACCGAGCCGGCCGAGCGCGCCAAGCTTGAATTGATCCGCGACGAATACCTGCGCCGCATGCAGGCCGAAGAGGGTCGCTATCAGATCGCCAAGGATTTGGCCGACAACCTCACGATTGGCTACAACACCTCCGAAGTCATCATGGCGCGTCTGATGCAGACGACGTCGGCCAAGGAGCGCGTCTATCAGCAGTCGGTGTCGTTCTTCTCGACGAACGAGTCGGTGTTGACCGCGCTTAAGGCGTCGTTCACCGGCATGTTCGGCTTGCATGAGGCCACCAAGACGCTCAACGAGATGAAGGAAGGCGTATCGAAGTCGATCGAGGTGTTGGCCGAGATTGGCGGCAAAATCCAGGAAGAGGCGCTCAAGGCTGGCTACGGCCCGACCATCCGCGCCGATGCGGTCAAGAAGCTGGTCGACAGCGTCGTGAACTTCCAGGAAAAGTCGACCGACATCATCGCCGAAATGCGCAAGCTCGCCACGCAGAACTCCACGGAGATCCGCGAGGCGGTCGAGGACGGCAAGCGGCGGATCGCCAAGCTCGCCGCCGAGGGCAACGCGCTGGTGATCGACGTCCAGAAGTGATCCCACGCGCTGGTGGTCAAGGAACAGGACTGCGAGACCTGAGGCGGCCCGCCGCCTTAGGTCCTGCGCGTGAGGGGAGGAGCGCTCGATGACCGATGCGACATCGGCAGGGGTGGCGGCCACGCCGTCGCCCAAGCTCGACGAGTTGATGATGGCAATGGACGTGGTCGACACGTTGCGCCATCAAGAAAACCTCGCGCTTAAGGAACTCGGACAAGACGACCGCGACGAGGGCCTAAAAGCGCGGCTGCGCCAGATTTATGAGGACCAGGGCCTGGCGGTGAATGACCGCATCCTGGAAGCCGGCATCAAGGCGCTCAAGGAGCAGCGGTTCAGCTACACGCCCGAGGGGTCGTCGTTCGGCCGCTTCATGGCGGGCCTTTGGGTCAAGCGCGGCACGGTGGCGGCATCGGTCGCGGGCGTGATTGTGGCGGCTGGGCTTGGCGTGGGCTATCTGGCATGGTCTGAGACACAGGCGCTGCGAGCGGCGGATCAGGCGCGCATCGAGCTTGAGACCACCTTGCCGCAGCAGCTCTCCTCGGCGTACTCGCTTGCCAAGGCCGAGGCGCGGGTCGCGCCAGCGGCGCAGGCGGCGGACCGGCTGATTGCTGACGGCCAGGCCGCGCTTGCCCGCAAGGACGCGGCCGGTGCGCGCAAGGCGATCGCCGATCTCGACGCGCTGCGGGCGGCGTTGGTGCAGACCTATGTGTTGCGGATTGTGTCGCGCGACGGCGAGCAGACCGGCGTGTTCCGCATCCCTGACGTCAACACGCAGGCGCGCAACTATTACCTCATTGTCGAGCCGGTGACGCCCTCGGGCCAGGTGCTGTCGCTGCCGATCCTCAATGAAGAGACCGGACGCACGGAGACGGTCTCGAAGTTCGGTCAGCGCGTGTCGCGTGCGGTCTTCGACGAGGTGCGGCGCGATAAGCAGGACGACGGCATTATTCAGCGCAACGCGCTGGGCGAAAAGCCGCGTGGCGCGCTGGATGTGATCCCCTCCATGCCGGTCATGAATGGCCGCATCACCCAATGGTAATGCCAACATGATGACGGGTCGCGATGCGTTGCAAAGCCTCCAAGGTGCCCTCATGGGGGTGCGCAAGGACGAGGATCGACTGGTCGCCATGCTCAATTCGGCGACCGAGGAAGCCGCGCGACTGAGGGCGCGCGAGGCGGAGTGCTATCGCACGCTCGCCCGCCTGCGGCTTGATGCCCTCGCCCGCGACGAGGTCGACGGGCAGCTCGATAGCGCCGAGCGGCAGGCGCTTTTGTTGTTGGATCGGCGCAAGGACCTGTTGGCCAAGGCCGCCGAACAACGCGCCGGCGTGGTTGCTAAAATCACTGCCGCCCAGGCGGTGGCCAACGAGAAGGCTGCTAAGGTGGAAGCGGCCGCGGACGCCATTGAGGCCTTGCGCGGGCGCACCGAGGCGCGGCTGAAGTCCGATGCCGGCTGGCAGGCGGCCCTTCAGCGCGTGGTGCATGCCGAGCAAATCGCGGCGGGCGCGGAGGAAAAGGCCAAGCGCTCGGAAGAGGAAAAGGGCGACAAGAAGAAGCCCTACGAGGCCGATCGCCTGTTCATGTATTTGTGGCAGCGCGGCTATGGCACAACGGCTTACAAAGCGGGCTTCATCACCCGCTACTTCGACGGCAAGGTGGCTGAGCTCATCAATTTCGAGCCGGCGCGCGCCAATTACTACATGCTCAACGAGATCCCCAAGCGGTTACGTGAGCATGCGACGCGGCTTCATGACGACATCACGACCGAGCAGCGCACGCTGGAGGCTTATGAGCGCGGCGCGCTGGAAGCCGATGGCATCAAGCCGCTGGAGGCGGTGTTGGAGGCGGCGGAGCTTGAGCTGAAAGCCGCGCAGGATCAGCTTGCCAGCCACGAGGCGGCGCTGAAGGCGCTCGATGACGATGAGCATGCAGCGTTGACATCGGGCACGGACCCGCAGTTCCAAAAGGCGCTTGATCTGATTTCAGGCTCAATGGCGCGCGACGATCTGCGCCAGCTTTATAATGACGCGCTCGCCACCCCGACGCCGGAGGACGAGAAGATCGTCAAGCAGCTGCAAGACCTGCGGCATTCGCTGGCGCGCGTGGACAGCCAGATCGAGGAAACCCGCAAGGCGGCCATCGACCTGTCGCGCCGCCGCTCCGAGCTGGAGCAATCGCAGCAGGTGTTCCAGAAGTCGGGCTATGACGATCCGTTTGGCGGCTTCATCAATGAACACGTCATCGGCCAAGTGATTGCCGGCGTCATCAGGGGCGCGATGTCGAGCCGGGATTTGGATCGGGTGTGGCGCGATAACTATCAGCGCCGTTCGCCGCCCCGGTCGCGCGACAACTTCGGCGGCGGCATTCGCTTGCCATCGGGCGAAGCGTGGCGACGTCCCAGCGACGGCGGGGGCGGTGGCTTCGGAGGTGGATTTAGCGGTGGCGGTGGCGGCGGCGGCGGCGGGTCGTCGGGTGGCGGCTTCCGCACGGGCGGCGGGTTCTAGACCCTTCGTTCAAGCTGCGCTGAGCGGTCCGCGGCACGCAGATGCTTTGAGAAGCCGCGCGTGGACGCGGTCTGTGGCTCGATAGCCCAGCCCCTGAGAAAGGACGGCGGCGATGATTGAATCGGTCTTCTTGGAGCTCGGTCCGTGGACCTGGTGGATCGCTGGGATCGCGCTGTTGGGCCTAGAGATCTTGGTGCCCGGCACGTTTTTCCTGTGGTTCGGCGTCGCCGCGCTGATGGTGGGCACGCTGGCGCTGTTGGTGCCGTTCGATCTGTCGCTGCAGGTTTCCCTCTGGCTTGCCGCGTCGCTTCTGCTCATCGTGCTGGGTCGGCGGATCTTTAAGCGCAAGGTGACCGACCAAGGGCCCACAATGAACGACCCGCTCGGCCAGTTTGTCGGCCGGTCGTTCACGTTGGTCGAGCCGATTGTGGAAGGCGAGGGGCGGCTCAAGATCGGTGACACGGTCTGGCGGGTCACGGGGCCGGATATGCGCGCGGGGACCAAGGTCATCGTGACCGGCGCGCAAGGCACCGCGCTCGTGGTGGCCTCGCAGGGCTGACGCTTCGCGCCATCACGGCTGATGGGTCGGCGGCAGCGGCGGGCTTTCGGACATCAACAGGATCGAGATGCGCCGGTTGGCGGCCAAATACGGGTCGTTGGGGAAGAGCGGCTCCGTATCCGCCCGGCCAACGATGGAATCGAACCGATCGCGCGAGACGCCGTGTTGGGCCAAGATGCGACGGGTTTCGACCGCACGCCCGGCGGACAACTCCCAGCTTTGATCGTTGCCACCATCGGCGTTCGGCCCCGCCGTGGTGTGGCCGGTGATGCGGATGGCATTGGGCATGCGGCGCAGGATGGGCGCCATCTTCGACAACAAGATCCGCGTCTGCTCATAGGGCGTCGCCGAGCCCTCGGGGAACATCGAGCGGCCATCCTGGTCAATGAGCTGGATGTCGAGACCTTCTTCGGTCTCTTCCATGATGATGGTCTTTGAGAGCTCCGCGATCTCCGGCGATTCCTGCCAGGCCTGACGCAGCGAAGCGGCGGCGGTAGCGAACTGGCGCGGTTTTTCGATCTCGGTCTTCTCGATGTCGTGGGTGTTGGCTTCCGGACCCTGCTTGGCGCGGGTGTCGTTGCGCTCCTGAGCGTACTCGGTGTCGTTTTCCTTCGGCAGCGCGCCCATCGATTTGACGTATTGACGGACTGGCACACCGTCCTTTTCGATCATGCCGGCCTTGCGCTCCACCGGCTGCACGCCGAAGGCGTTCTGCATGGAGCCCGCGACGACCTGCACCTTCTTCTGGTCTTGCACCGAGAAGGAGATGATGAGCACGAAGAAGCAGCACAACAGCGACATCAAGTCCGAGAAGGTGACGAGCCATTCCGGCGCGCCGCCGCCACCTCCTCCTCCGCGTTGCTTCTTGGCCATGGGTCAGCCTCCCGCGAGCCGGCTTACGCCGCCTCGGCCTCCTTCTCGGCCCGATGCTTGGCGGGCAGGTAGGCAAACAGCATGTCGCGAATGACGTTGGGGTTCTTGCCATCGCGGATCATCACCACGCCGTCGATGACGAGGTCATAGACGAC
>CALSBD010000064.1:0-9764 GCA_943373055.1 Rhizobium sp. Q54 | reverse complement strand
TGCAACCGCTCAACCGCCATCGCACGGACCGCGCATCCCCGCTTGAGGGGGCCAATCTGGCGCTCAACATCAACCTTACATCGGTGTGTAACCTTGGGTGTACCTATTGTTTTGCCGAGGGCGGCGACTACGGCCGCATCAAAGGAAAGCTCAACACCGACACGGATCTCGACCATATCCTCACGTTTGTCCGCGCCAATGTCGGCCCCGGACAGGCGGTGCGACTGGAGTTCTTTGGCGGCGAGCCGATGCTCAATTATGAAGCGATCGAGGCGCTGTGCGAGAAGGCCGACGCGCTCGCCCGCGAACGCGGCATTCGCTTTCACCATCGCATCTCGACCAATCTGACCACCCGGATCTCGGAGCGCGCGCTGGACCTATTCGAGCGCTTTGCGTTCACGGTGTCCGTTTCGATCGATGGCAGCGCGAAGACGCATGACCGCAACCGCCCCAATCTGGCAGGCCGCGGCTCCTATGACACCATCATCGCAAACTGCCGCAAGGTGCGCGCCCGCTCTGAGGCGATCAACCTCGTTGCGCGCATGACCTATGTGCCGCTGCCGGGCTCGTCGCTGATGGCCGATGTGCGGGACCTTCACGCGCTCAACCTGTTTGACTGGTTTCAAATTCTACCGGCAGTCGTCTCAGACGCCTTCCTTAAGCCGGTGTTTGGCATTGATCCGGCGACCGTGGATCGCGCCGCGCTTGATCAAGTGTGCGCCGACAAGGTCGATATGGAGTACAGGCAACTGGGAAGCCAGTATCTCTCGTTGTTCTCGCCCACCAATCGGTTCAAGGGCGTCTTGGAAATTGAGACCATCATTCGCATGATCCTGAAGGGTGAAGTCGCCAACGGCCACTGTTCTGGCGGGCGACGCTATTTCACCTTCTCGCCGGATCAATCAATCATGCCCTGCCACCGCCTGGTGGGCGAAAGCAGCTTCAAATCGGGTGCGTTTGAGACCGGCGTTGAGGAGACAACGACCGCAGCCTGGCGCCAGCCCGTTACGCAGACACCGGTGTGTTCCACGTGCGCCATTCGCTACATCTGCTCGGGCGGCTGCAAGCAGGAGAACGTGGTCCGCACGGGCGACATGAATCGCCCAGACCCGAAGAGCTGCCGGTTTCAGTTTCGCCTCGTGGAGATGGCGATCGAGACCATTGGCCGGGCCGGGCCAGAGCTTTTGGGGCGCGACCGCTCCGTCTTGAGCGATCTGTTTGTGTCGTGCGGCCGGCCGACACTCTCCAATGACCGCGACCGCGACCGCGCGCCGCGTCCACCGCTGCAGCACCTCGTGCCGCTGACCTGACCTCACCGCGACGCATCGAACCGCGGGCGATCCGATCGGGGACGCCTGCAAAGGGGGCTCCGATGAACATCCATCAGGACAAGTATATCCGCCGTAATATCCATACCTACCCGTTCAAATACACCTATACCGACTTCAACAGTTTCTTCCACAAAGAAGAGGCCGCAATTTATATTCATATCCCCTTTTGCTCAACCAAATGCCATTTCTGCGACTATACGGTCTACACGAACACCAAGGATGATCTGCGCGAGGCCTATGTTCAGGCCTTGGTCAAGGAAATCCGCGCCTTCACGGCCAATCCCGTGTTCCCGAAGTTCCGGATCGAAGCCATCTACTATGGTGGCGGAACCCCGGGGCTTTTGACAGCCGAACAACTCATTCGCATTCTCAACGCCTGTCGTGAGACATTTGAGCTGGCTCCCAATGCCGAGATCGCGATCGAATTCGACCCGCGTAGCGTGGAGCGGGAAAAGCTCGATGCTCTGTTCGCCGCCGGCTTCACCCGCTTCTCCATCGGCATTCAAAGCTTTGACGAAGAGATCTTGCGGGAGACGAACCGTCCGCACGGACTGAACGATATCGACAAAGCCGTCACCGCTATCCGCGACAGCGGGTTCAAGCACGTCAATGTCGATCTGATTTATCCACTCATTGGGCTCACGCCGGAGATCTGGGAAGACTCCGTCAAGCGCGCGATCGACTTGGAGATGTCGTGCATCACCGTCTATCCGCTCGAAGTGTGGGAGAACACGGCCTATCACAATTGGATTTTGAAGAAGGGCCAGAAGCTTCCGCGCATTGAAGACGAAAAGGCGATGGCCGTTACCGCCTTTGAGCTGTTGGAAAACGCTGGCTACGTGACGGGAAGCACATCTGGCTACTACCACCCCGATCGGGCCGATCGGTACTGCCGGTTCCTCGATTTCTATTGGCGCACTTGGCCGATGATTGGGTTTGGCGTGTCGTCGAAGTCGGCGATCCACCAGTTCATGTACACCAACATCACCAATATCCGGCAGTACATCGACCGTCTTGAACGCGATGAGCCGGTTTTGGACTTCTCTACCTATCTCACCAAAGAGCAAGAGATGCGCCGCGTGATGATCCGCGGTCTGAAAGTTGGCTACGTTTATCGTAGCGACTTCAAGAGCCGATTTGGGATCTCGATGGATCTTCTGTACGGCGACATCCTCAAGGACTTGGTGGCGGACGGATACTTGACCGATGACGGCGAGGAAATCCGGCTCACCCGCAAGGGCCAGCTCTACTCCAACGCGGTTTGGGAAAACTTCTACAGCGAGGACGACTTGGCGCCGGCGAAGGCCAACGAAGTCAAGTTCGGCATCTCCGAGCTCATCCTCGATTGAACCACCCTTCTGAACTCACTTGGGAGATCGGACATGAAAATCGATAGCAACGTGTCATGGATGCGTGAAAAGCATCCCGCGTCCCACTGGGTGAAAGCGTCGGGCGATAGCTCGACGGTCATCTGTAACTTGAGCCCCCGTCACTGCAAGATCGCCGATGGACACATGGGCAAGTGTGGTGTGCGCGGCAATGTGGGTGGCGAGCTGTTCACCTTCAACTATGGCAAGTCGGTTGAAGCCACGATGGAGTACATCGAGACCGAGGCCGTTAATCACTTCCGCCCGGGCGCCAAGATCCTCAGCCTTGGCAATATCGGCTGCATGATGTCGTGCGACTTCTGCCAGAATTGGCGCACGTCGCAAGTGCGCCACCTCAACCCTGGCGACGTGCATCGCTACACGCCCGAACAGATCGTCGAGACCTGCAAATTGCTCGGCATCGAAGTGATCTCGTGGACCTACAACGACCCGGTCGTGTGGCATGAGTTCGTGGTGGAAACGTCGCGGCTTGCCCAGAAAGCGGGCATCGTTACGCTCTACAAGTCGGCTTTCTACATTGAATCGGACGCCGTCGACGAGCTCATTGAGTGCATCGACATTTTCAACATCTCGCTGAAGTCGATGGACGAGAAGTTCTATCGCAAGTTCACTGGCGGCACGCATCTCAAGCCGGTGCTCGACATGATCAAGAAGGTGCGCGCCTCCGGACGGCATTTGGAGGTGAGCCAGCTTCTCATCACCGGCCGCAATGACTCCGAGGAGGAGATCGCCGTTACCAACAAGTGGGTGCTTGAGCACCTGGGCGATAGCGTGCCGATCCACTATGTCGCGTTCCACCCGGCGTATCTTTACACCGAGGTCGGCCGCACCCCGGAGGCGATCGTCCTGCGCGCGCGGGAAATGGCACTCGAGGCCGGCATTCGCTACGTCTATTGCGGCAACATGTTCCGCGATGGCGTCGCTGATACGCGGTGTCCGTCTTGCGGCACGGTGACGGTCCGCCGCTTCGGTCTGGCGGCCGAGACTGTTGGGCTCGACGAGCATGGCTGCTGCACCAACTGCGGAACGCCCAACCACGTGCATGAACCCCATCGGGGCAAGAGCACGGCGCTGGCGCCGGTCAACCTGGATGCGCAGCATCGTGTGGTCGAGTTCGTGTGGAACAAGGAAGCCAACTCGGTCCACATTGAGGTCGAGCAGGACAGCGACGAGGTGTGCAAGATCACCGTCGAGCGGATCGGCGACCCGTCGATTCCGCTGCAGACCTTCGCCCTGGGCGGCATCTTGCGCCGCATCATCTCCTCGCGCCAAGGCGAGTTGGAAACCGGTGTGCGTGTGACCTTGCCCAAGGACGCGCGGCTTCACTTCTACCCGGTGCTCGACCGCGCGCACTTCCCCACCTCCGAGGAGCTTGATCGCGAGATCGCGGGCTTCCGCGAAGAGCGCGCGGACGCCGTCCTTTCGGCCTAACCGACCTCATCACACGCTGGCGCCGCCGCACGGCGCCAGCGGCAGGGACCGGGTGTTCGATCCGACGCGTCGGATCGACGGGTGTCCCTTTTTGCCGTTGCGACGACCAGTCCCCGTTCACCGATCTCGACGTGTCGAGATCAAGCACTCGTCCTCGGGAGGCCGCCATGCTTATGTATAGTTGGATGGTTTGGGTTGAATACGCGCCCGAACGCTACGATGTCTCGGTGAAATTGCTCACCGGCGGCAAGATCGATCAGATCAAATCGATAATCGCAAGCCGGCTGAAACCCGGTGACAAGGTCCTCGATATTGGGTGCGGAACCGGCTCGCTGGGCATCAAGTGCGTCGAGCGCGGTGCCACGGTTACGGGCCTCGATATCTCTGAGAGCATGCTCAAGGAGTGTCGCCGCAATCTTGCGAAGGCCGGTGTTGCGGATCGGTTGGCGATCGTCAAGGACAGCGTCACCAACCTCAAGAAGCACTTCGCGCCCAATAGTCTGGACGCGATCGTGTCCACCATGGTCGTGGGCGAACTCTCCAAGCCCTATCTGGAGCACATCTTTCGCGAGTGCCACGACGTCCTCAAGCCAGGCGGACGCGTGCTGATCGCGGACGAAGTGTGGCCCGAGGGGCCGATCTCCCGGCTCCTCTTCCGGGTTGTGATGACCCTGATGTGGGTGCCGCAGTTTGCCATCCTGCGCCGGGCTTTCTTCCCGATCAAGGATCTCAAGAGCGTGATTGAGGCCGCCGGTTTCGACATTGTCGAGAAGCGCACCTGGCCGATGTCGACCTTCCAGCTCATCGAAGGGGTGAAGCGCCATGATCGAGTGGATCAAAATCAAGCTCTTTGAGCTCTTCCACGTGTTCTTCCGGCACTTCAATTTTCCTTGCACCTTGGGTGTGCGGACAATCGGGCGACCGGATCACAATAGTCCCGTGTTTCTCAGTGGGAACTATACGCTCACCGTGCACCGGCTCATGAAGGTGCTCAAGCCGTATGACTGCTACCTCATTGTCGCCAATTCCAAGGGCTCGAACGTGTGGTGCGCCGCGGGGATGAACGAATTCAACGAATTCGACATCATCGACGCCATCAACGTCTCCGGCATCCGCGACAAGGTGGCCGGCCGGCGTATCATCGCTCCGCCCTATGCCGCGCCTGGCGTCGATGCGGAGGAAGTCACGCGCCAGACCGGCTTTAAGCTCACCTGGGGCCCAACCCACCTCAACGACATCCCCGCTTACATCGAGGCCAACTACCGGCGTGATTATGAGATGACGCAGGCGCAGTTCGGCTTCGTCGATCGCATCGAGCAGGCGCTGTCGACCGCGCTTGTCTATTGCATGACGCTGTTTCCGCTGGCGTTCTTCTTTCCCCAGTACACGTTGATCTCGATGGGTCTGATCTTTGTCATGCACCTGTCGTGGTTTGCCCTGTGGGATGTCTTGCCGGAGGAGCGTCATTGGCACAAGACATTGGCGCATCTGGCAATTTCCTGGGCGAGCTTGGCCGGGGTCGCCTGGTGGACGGCGATGGCGCCGGAGACGATCGCGCTGTGGGCGGGCACGTTGCTCGGGATTGTCTTGCTGATTTCGCTCGACGGCTGCGGTAGCTCGACGATCTACAAGACCACGCCGCTGCGCTGGCTCAAGAAGGGCGACTACCGCAGCCACTTCGAGCCCATCATCGATCCCGACAAATGCACGTCCTGTTATGACTGCATCTATGTGTGCCCCAAGGGGGTCTTGGCGCGCCTGCCCAAAGGCCCCGCCGTGTCGGTGCGACCGGACAAGTGCATCGAATGTCTGGCCTGCGTGAAGGCCTGCCACGACGACGCCTTCTACAACACCTCGCAAGAGTGGAAGGGCGATGTGAAGAGCATCGCGGGTTTGGCCGACATCATGACCCGCGAGTGGCGTCATCTGGAGGCCGAAACGCGCTGGATCGGCGCACCCGTCAAATATCATGGCCAAACGCTCGTCGTCGACGAAGCCCAAATGGGTGACGCCTCCGCGCCTGATGGCGTGTCGGCCTCCCAAAAGGGCAAGGCACGTCGGCGTTCGCTTGAGGGTGGGTCCAGTGCCACGGTCGCCCCTTGAACGCTCAGACGCGGAGGTCTTGCGCTATTTCGATGCCGACTTCACATCCGCGCGGTCCCACTTTCGCGCGGTCTGTGATGGGCTCGACGTGGCCTGGCAAGAGCATGGGATTGCGCCCGATCGCGGCGCGATCCTGGTGGCGGAGTTTGGACCCCGCCACGCCACATCGAAGCTCGTGGTCCTCAGTGGACTGCATGGCATCGAGGGCTATTGTGGCTTTGCCACCCAAATCGCACTGTTGCACGGGCTTGGCGGGCGTTCGGCGAAAATCCACGTCATCCTGGTGCACGGCATCAACCCGTTGGGTGCGGCAGCGTTCCAGCGCGCCAATTGGGACAACATCGATCTCAATCGAAACCTGGTCGGCGATCACCAGGCGCTGGCGCGCGTGGACGCGGCGGCCCGGGCAATCGTGGGGCTGTTTAGTTGCCCGCGGCTGTCGCGTCTCCCTGACAGCCTGTGGCTGACCGTGTTCGTCGCCCGTCTCTTGAGCCTGGGCGGCCCCAAAGCCCTGATGGCAGCGCTAGCGGGGGGGCAGTTTTTTGACCCCAAGGCGCCGTTTTATGGCGGCGACGCGGTTGCACCTGAACTCATCGCCCTCCTGGCCGTCCTCAAAGATCGTCTCCAGGGCGCTGATCCCACGCGGACGATCCTGTTTGACTTGCACTCGGGCATCGGCCGGCGCGGTGCGACAAGCCTTTTGGCCAATGGGCCAACCGTGCTGCGGACCACCGATATCTTTGGTGTCGCGGTGCGTGACGGCCATGCGGGCGGCACGGCGGTTTATCCGGCGCGCGGCGACGTCATCCGCGGGCTGAAGCACCAATTGGGCCTGGAGGCGGCCTGCGGCGTGACCTTTGAGTGCGGCACGGGACCGGCCCTTGCCACCTTGCTCGCCCTGCGCGCCGCCAATAGCGCAGCGACACACTTCCCGCACGATCGGCGCGCTAAGGCCAAGGCCCGACGGCGCATGTGGGCGGCGTTTTGCCCGCAAAGCGCGGCTTGGCGCACCACCTATGTCCGCCACGCCAGCACGCTCGTGCTGCGCGCGTTCAACCACCTCACCCAACAACAGGCCTGAACCCATGTTCGCGCAAGCGCCCCGCCACCGCTTTCACACCAAGGACCTCGTAATCCTGGAGCGAACCGCCGACCATCGCGCCGATCTGGCCGCGCTGGAGGAAGAGCTCTTGCAGCTGGCGACGTTCGCGCGCGGCTGGGGTGCCGACCAGCTTGATCACATGCGCGCCCACTTCAAGATCGAGCCATTCTATAACGCGACATCGATGGTGCTCGTGTTCGAGGACGGCCGGCTGATTGGCACGGCAGGCGTCGATACCACCGTGCCCTCGCCGTTGGAGCAGGGCCATATCTTGCACCTGTGCAGCGTCAATTTTCACCCTTCGCTCCAGGGCTCCAGCCTGGTTGCCCTCCTTGTCATCTTGCTGGCCGACCATGTGCTGCGGCGGCTACCGGCGGATGACCAAGTGTATTTCACGTCGATCTCACAAAGCCCGCTGGTCTACAGCCTGATGGCGAAGCTCGCGCCGGTGTTTCCCGATGGTCAGACGTTGCCGCCCGAGGACGTGGTTCAGGTCGCTCAAGCGGTTGTCGATAAATACGACCCGCACCTGCCGCTTGAGCCAGAAACGCTGACGCTGCGCTCAGAGTGCGACTTCTTCTATCGCGACCTGCCTGTGGTGGCGGATGCGCGCATCAACACTTTGTTTCGATCCCTACTCGATGTCCCGGCCGGCGATGTGTTCGTGAACGTGGCGCGCTGTTCGGTGCGCGAGGTCTTGGCCCGCATTGAGCGCTATCGCGGCCGGCTGGCCGCCCCAAGGATGGAGATGACCGATGCATGACGGGATGGGCGCACCAGCGACGGACGCCGTGTATGAGGCTTCGTTTTCACGCAACATCGGGATCCTCACCCGCGAGGAACAAGACCAGCTGTCGCGCACGACAGTCCTTGTTGTCGGCGCGGGCGGCATTGGCAGCAATTGTCTGTTGACGCTTGCGCGCATGGGGGTGGGCGGTTTTCACATCGTGGACCCCGATACGTTCGAACTGGCCAACATCAATCGCCAGCTCGGCGCGACGGTCTCCACCACGGGCCGTTCCAAGGTGGACGTGATGCGCGACGCTATCCTCGACATCAACCCACAGGCCCGGGTGACGGTCTGGCACGAGTATTTCACACCAGACCTGAGCAATCAGGTGTTCGACGGGGCTCATATCGCCATCGACGCCATCGACTTTTACCGCATTGACGACCACGTCGCGTTTCACGCGGAAGCGCGCAAGCGCGGCCTCTATGTCCTGATGGGCTCACCGGTCGGCTTCAGCGCGACGCTGCAGGTGTTTGACCCTAACGGCATGACGCTGGAGGACTATTGCGGGCTGAAGCCCAAAATGGACGCGGTCGAAAAGCAGCTCAGATACGCTTGCGGGATCGTGCCGCGCCTGGCGCACATTTCCTACTACGACGTCTCAAAGCAGAACTCCAACACCGACTTCTTGAAGGGGTCCGGCCCATCATTGGCATCCGCGTGCTCGCTGGCGGCGGCACTGGTGGCGACCGAAGTGGCGCTCATCGTGCTCAATCGTCGCAAGCCGCGCGCGATCCCGCACACGCTTCAACATGATCCCTACACGTATCGGCACGAAGCCGTTTACGTGGACGGCGGCATGCCGGCCTACGATCCCACCGATGTGCTAGAGGCGATCGAGGACAAGAGCTCGCTCGTCGTCAATATCTTTGACTTCTTCTATCGAAAGGTGCGGGCAGCGACGTTGGACCTGCCGGACGGCGGACGACTTTGCTATCGCAGCGAGGGCAAGGGGCACCCTGTGCTGCTCATCCCGCCGGTGGGTGGCGACACCAGTTTTTGGGCGCGGCAGACACCGGCTTTGTCGGCGCATCACCGGGTCATCACGCTTGATCACCGCGGCATTGGTCGCAGCTCCGCGCTGCCGGCGACCGCCGACACGACCACGCTGGCCGCCGACGTCATTGCCTTGATCGAGCACTTGCAGCTCGACCGCGTGGTGCTGGTGGGCTGTGCGCTCGGCGGTCTTGTGGCCTTGCAATGCGCGCTGTCGCGCCGCGATCTCGTGGCTGGGGTGAGCGTATTAGCCGGCTACTTAGAGGCGGACGCCACCATCGTGGGCACGACGGATCACTGGCGCCACCTCGCCCGCCGCAAGGGCATGACGGCGGTATTTGACGATAGCATCGACTGGCTGTTCGGCGATGGCTACCGCGCGGCCAATGCGGATGAGCTCTACAAGCTCAAGACCTTCTACCGGGTCAATGAGCAACATCCCGACGAGTTCATCAAGCAGAGCTTGATCGCCAATCGGTTCCGCCCTGACGGCGATCTCAGCTCACTGCAATGCCCGGTCCAGATCCTCCATGGCGGGGCGGACCGGCTGGTTGGCCCTCACCACGCGCGCCAGCTCGCGGATGCGATCGGTGGGGTCGAGCCCATCATTTTGGAGGATGCCG
>CALSBD010000063.1:0-9798 GCA_943373055.1 Rhizobium sp. Q54 | reverse complement strand
TCGACCGGCATGAACCTTCCGGCGGGCTGGCGCGACCTATGGGCAAGACGGCGCTGATGCCGGCTCGGACCCCTCAGGAAGGAACACGCCATGACCCTCTCGCCCTTCAAGAAGCTCGCCCTCGCCGCCCTCGCCATCGCCACCGTCGCGACCGGCACCATCGCCACCAACGACACCGCCGAAGCCAAGCCCAAGGGCGCCTTCATCGCCGGTGCCATCATCGGCGGCACCGCCGGCCTGATCGCCGGCTCGGCCTATGGCCATGGCTACTATGGCGGCTACCGCCCGGCCTACTACGGCGGCTACGTCCCCACCCGTCGGGTGTGCGAGTTCCGCCCCCGCTTCAACAAGTGGGGCCACTATGTCGGCACCAAGCGCGTGTGCTGGCGCGCCCCGATCTACTGATTGCGCCACCCTTCCCTCCCTCTCGACCGAGCCCGGGCCAAAAGCCCGGGCTTTGCCGTTTGGCCACGCCCCGTCGCGGGGCGGCGTTGCGTCGCGCCTCTTCCCCTCGCGGGGAAAACGCCTTACACAGCGCTCACTTGGCATGCGAGAGAGCCACGATGTCTGAAACCTCCGTTGTCGACCGTCCCGTTCCGCGCCCCGGCGTGATGCGCATTGCGCCGTATGTGCCTGGCAAGTCGAAGGCCTCGGGCGGCCAAAAGCTTTATAAGCTGTCGTCGAACGAGACGCCGCTTGGCCCCTCGCCGCGCGCGATCGATGCCTACATGAAGGCGGGCAGCCATCTGGAGCTTTATCCCGACGGATCGGCGACCGCGTTGCGCGAGGCGATCGGCGCGGCGACCGGCTTGAATGCCGAGCGGATTATCTGTGGCGCCGGGTCGGACGAGGTGTTGAACCTCATCACCCACACCTTCGTGGCGCCGGGCGATGAGGTGGTGTTTTCCGAGTACGGCTTCCTGGTCTACCGGCTGGCAACCTTGGCGGCCGGCGGTGAGCCGATCGCGGTGAAGGAAGCCGGCTACAAGGCCGATGTTGATGCGTTCTTGGCCGCGGTCACCCCGCGGACCCGGGTGGTGTTCCTCGCCAACCCCAACAATCCGACCGGCACCTATATCCCCTTCGACGAGGTGAAGCGCCTCCACGCGGGTCTACCCAAGCGGGTCTTGTTGGTGCTGGATGCCGCCTACGCCGAATATGTGCGGCGCAATGACTATGAGGCGGGCGTCGAGCTTGCCTCCAACCAGCCCAACGTGATGATGACGCGCACCTTCTCCAAGCTGCACGGCCTGGCGAACCTGCGCATCGGCTGGGGCTATGGCCCGGCCGAGGTGATCGACGCCATGAACCGGGTGCGCGGGCCGTTCAACATGACCGGGCCGGCCATCGCGGCCGGGGCGGCGGCGATTGGCGATCAGGCCCATGTCGACAAGGCGGTCGCGCACAACGACACGTGGTTGCCCTGGGTGACCGAGGCGCTGCGGGCGCTGGGCCTCGACGTGACGCCGTCGGTGGGCAACTTCATCTTGATCCACATGCCCGACCAGCCCGGCAAGCGGGCCGCGGACGCGGATGCCTTCCTATCGGCGCGCGGCATCGTGCTGCGCCGGTTGGAAGCGTATAACCTGCCCAATGCGCTGCGCATGACGATTGGCGACGAAGAGGCCAACCGTGCCACCGTCGCCGCGTTTCAGGCGTTCATGGCCTAAGAGGGGAGCGTGGTCGGGCCTGCGCCCGGCCGCTGGGATGTGTCACCATGGCCCTAGTGCAGCGTCTTGCCCTCATCGGCATCGGCCTGATCGGCTCGTCGATTGCCCGCGGTGCGCGGGAATGGGGACTTGCCGAAACAATCGTGATCTCCACCCGCAGCCGCGACACCCTGGCGCGCGCCGAGGCGCTAGGCCTTGGCGACGTTTATGAGGCGGACGCCGCACGCGCTGTCGAGGGCGCCGATCTCGTGATCGTGTCGGTCCCGGTCGGCGCGTCCGAAGCGGTCGCCCAGGCGATCGCACCGCACCTCAAGCCGGGGGCGATCATCTCCGACGTGGGATCGGTAAAGGCAAGCGTCGTCAAACAGATGGCGCCGCATATTCCGGCGGGCGTGCATTTCGTGCCAGCCCATCCCATCGCCGGCACCGAGCATTCAGGGCCGGACGCGGGCTTTTCCACGCTGTTCCGCAATCGCTGGTGCATTCTAACGCCGCAGGCGGAGACCGATCCGGCGGCGATCGACACGGTTGCGCGGTTCTGGTCGGCGCTCGGCGCCAATGTGGATCAAATGGACGCCGACCACCACGACATGGTGTTCGCGATCGTCAGCCACATCCCGCATTTGATCGCCTACAATATCGTGGGTACCGCGCAGCACCTCGAAGTCGTCACCAACAATGAGGTGATCAAGTTCTCCGCATCGGGCTTCCGCGACTTCACGCGTCTGGCGTCATCCGACCCGACCATGTGGCGCGACGTGTTCTTGCACAACAAGGACGCGGTGATCGAAATGCTCGGGCGCTTCACCGAGGACCTGATCGTGTTGCAGCGGGCCATCCGGTTCGGCGACGCTGAAACGCTGTTTGAAACCTTCTCCCGCACGCGCGAGATCCGCCGGTCGATTATCCAGGCCGGCCAGGATACCGCCGCACCCGATTTTGGCCGACCGCCGGCCTGATCGTCCGCCTCGCGGACCTTTCACCCCAAGAGGTGGCCATGTTGCCCTTCGCAGCGTTTGGACCAGAGACCGGCACGCCAATTGTCCTCCTGCACGGCTTCTGTGGCGATCGCACCGCCTTCGCCGCGGTCATCAAGGCGATGGCCGGGGCGCGCCGGGTGATCGCGTTTGACCTGCCGGGCCACGGCCAGGCCGTCGATGTGGTGCACGGCCACGCAGGACACGCGGCGAAGGCGGTGGTCGCAGCCCTTGATGGGCTCGGCATTGAGCGGTTTCACGTCGTGGGCCATTCCATGGGCGGCGCGACGGCGGCGTTGATCGCGCTGCGGCTCGCCGCGACGACCCGGGTGGCAAGTGCGGTGCTGGTGGCGCCGGGCGGTTTCGGGCCGCGGTCGAATCACCGGCTGTTGACCGCACTCGCGGAAGGCACCGAGGCGGATGCGCTGCATGATATTTTCGGCCAGTTCGTCGACGACGCGTTCGACTTGCCGCGCAGCCACGCCCGCGAGTTGGCCGCCGCCCGCGCGGCCCATCCCGGCCTCGCCGCCGCCCATCGGCGGGTTGGCGAAGGGCTGATCGATGGCACCGGCCAAAAGGTGCTGGACCGCGCCGCGATCGGTGCCTTGCCGCATCCCATGCGGATCGTCTGGGGGCGCGAGGACCGGGTGTTGCCGGTTGAGCAGGCCCATGGGCTGGCGGGCACCATTGGCGTCCATGTGTTTGACGGTGTTGGCCACATGCCGCACTGGGAGATCCCCGACGCGCTCGCCCGCATCATCTTGGAGACGACCGCGGCGGACGCGCCGCTCGGGCGCTGACGCGATTGTGAGTGGGTCGGCGATCGACACGCCCGACCAACCAAGCCCGGTCCATTTGGCAGATAAACGCCCACGCACGGCCAAGAGCCCGCCGTTTGCCGCGGTTCGAATGGTCCGATCCACGCGGATCGCGCGTATCCCCAGACAGAAGATCGCCAACTCATCAACCGCCTCGCGGGAACTTGAGGGCTGCCGCGTGACGCACGCATTGCGGTGCGCGGGGAGCTGTGTGACCATATGATGTCAGGATCGACAGCGCTGGGGTTGGCGCGTCGGTCCGGCTGTCCAAAAGCTGAGGCGGCAATCGGCGCCGCGGCGGCGCATGGACAGCCTTCCTTGGGTGGGGGCACCCGGGGGCGAAACGCATCGCGGCGCGCCGCGCGCGGATCGCGAAGAATAGACGTGCGGGAGAAGGATTGGCAGCCGCGCCGATCATGATCCCGAAACATGAGGTTCGCCGGTCAGGGTCGTGATGCTCATCACGAGCCAGGGCAGCGGTCTTCAGGTCAACGAGTCCGGTCCACGATCCCGGTCACTGGGCACCGGCGAAGGAGACGAACTTGACGCTCAACATGCCCCCTTCGACGCCTGATCCCGGCTCATTGACCCGTCGCATCGACGGCGCGGTGGAGCGCGCGCGACTTGCCTTGATCTGGGAGCGCGTGTGGCCCCGGCTGGTGTGGCCCATTGGGATCGCGGCACTGTTCATTGGCTTGTCGTGGCTGGGCGTGTGGCGCGCGGTGCCCGATTTGGCGCGCTTTGGCCTCGTGGCCGGGTTTGCCATGGCGTTCGCGGCCTCCTTTGTCCGCTTTCGAGGCATGGCGTGGCCGACCCGGGCCGACGCGGTCGCGCGCGTGGAACGCACCTCAGGCCTGATGCACCGGCCGCTTGCCGCGTTTGAAGACCACCTCGCCTCGCGCGCGGATGAAGCGACCAGCGTGTTGTGGGCCGCGCACCGGGCGCGGGTCGCCCGCTCGATCGGACCGCTCACCGTGGGCGTGCCGCACCCCGACGTGCCGCGCAAGGACCGCTTCGGCCTGCGCGTGGCGGTCGGCATCGTGTTGTTCATTGGCGCGTTCGCCGCCTCAGGGCAGTACACGCAGCGCATCGCCGACGCGTTCCGGCCGGCCGATGTGCCACCGGTGACCCCGCCGCGGCTTGACGCTTGGGTGACGCCACCTTCCTACACCGGCCGGACGCCGATTTATCTGACCGGCGACGCCACACCGGGCTTTGATCCCAGTGCGCCCGTGCGCGTGCCCGAAGGCAGCCGCTTCGTCCTGCGTTTGCCGGGCGAACCCGGCTTGACCGTCGAGGCGTCAACGACCAGCGGAACCGCGCTGGCGCTTGAAGAGACCGAGACCGCTCGCGCCGCCGTTCAACACGCGTCGGCGACCACGGGGGCAAGCTCGGCCTCCACCGTGACGGCGCCGCGCGAACTCACGCTGTCCTTGGCCGAGTCGGCCCGGGTGGAAGTGCGCGGCGGCGGTGCGCTTGCCCGTGCATTCGTCTTCGAGGTTGAGCCCGACGCCGATCCGACCATCACCTTTAACGAAGAGCCGCAGCGACAAGGGTCCGGCGCGCTCAAGCTCGTTTACGCAACCAACGACGACTATGGCGTGGCGGCAGCGTTCGTGCAGGTCGCGCCGACCGAAGGGTCTTATGTGATCACCTCCACGGAGGCCAATGCGCGTCCGCTGGTGAGCGCGCCGGACTTTCCGCTCACCTTGCCCAAGGGCAAACAGCGCATTGGCACCGCGCAGACGATCCGCGATCTCTCCGCGCATCCCTGGGCGGGCGCGCTCGTCTCACTCACGCCCGTGGTGCGCGACGAAGCCGGCCAGCAGGGGCGCGGCGCGCCGATCGAGATCGTGCTGCCGCAACGCACCTTCCAGAAGCCGATGGCCCGCGCCCTCGTCGAACAGCGGCGCATTCTCGCGCTGGACGCCAACCGGCAAGGCCGCGTGTTGGACGCCATCGACGGCCTGTTGATCGCGCCCGAGCTGTTCTTCGACGATGCCTCGATTTACTTGGGCGTAGCGCACGCCCGCACCCGCCTGTTGCGCGCCTCCACCGATGACGAGCTGCGTGAGGTGCTCGATGTGTTGTGGCAAGTCGCGCTGCAGATCGAAGACGGTGATCTGTCGGAAGCACAGCAGCAATTGCGCGACGCCCAGGAAGCCTTGCGCCAAGCGCTGGAGAACGGCGCCTCGGACGAGGAAATCAAGCGGCTGATGGACAATCTGCGCCAAGCGATGGACCGGTATTTCCGTGAACTCGCCCAGCAAATGCAGCGCAATCCGCAAGCCCAGCAGCAGCAAAATTCGCAGCAGCGCCAGATGCGCCAGCAAGATCTCGATCGAATGCTCAACCGCATTGAGGATCTCGCCCGCTCAGGCTCGCGCGATGCGGCCAAGGACATGCTCTCCCAGCTCCAGCAGATGCTGGAAAACCTGCAGATGGCCAATCCCAACCAGATGCAGCAAGGCGGGCAGATGGAGCAGATGCAGCAGATGATGGATCAGCTCGGTGAGATGATCCAACGTCAGCAGCAGTTGATGGATCGCACCCACCGCGCCGACCGTCAGGGGCAGCCAGGCCAGCAAGGCCAACGGCAACCGGGTCAGCGTCCGCGGCCGGGTCAGCGCGGCCAACAAGGTCAGCAAGGACAGCAGGGCGAGGGCGGTCAACCGTCCCCGCAAGAGCTCGCCGAGATGCTGCGCCAGCTGCAGCAAGGCCAGGGCGACCTCGCCCAGCGCCTGCAGGAGCTGATGGACCAGATGCAGCAGCAGGGCATGGGCCAGCAAGGCGGCGAGGCGGGCCAACAGCTCGGCCAGGCCGGCCGCGAAATGGGCTCCGCCCGTGACCAGCTCGGCCAAGGCGAGACGGGCGACGCGCTCGGCAGCCAAGGACGTGCGCTCGAAAACCTGCGCCAGGGCGCTCAGTCGCTGGCCCAGGAGATGATGAACCAGATGGGGCAAGGCCAGCAGGGCAACCAGCGTGGCCCGGGCCCGGGCGGTCCGCCCAACATGGCCAACCAGCCGTTCAACGAAGACCCGCTCGGCCGGCCGCGGCGCAATGAGGGCGAGGTGTTTGGCGAAAACGTCGAGGTGCCCGACGAGATCGACACGCAGCGCGCGCGTCAGATCCTGGAGGACATTCGCCGCCGTCTGTCAGAGCCGTTCCGCCCGATGATCGAGCGCGATTATCTCGAGCGTTTGCTGCGCAGCGAATAAACGAATGCGCCGGCCGGAGATCCCGGCCGGCGCCGTCATAATCAGATGCGATCGCCTCAGCCGTGCTCGGCCAGTTTCAGCGCGAACGGCTCGCCTTCAAAGGCGTCGCGACCCCGGCCGATCGCCGTGATGGCGTCGACCATGCGGCCCTCACGCTTCAACAGTCCGTCAGCCAGGCGCACGAGGCGAATGTTTGGCGTCGCAGACGGCGCGATCCGGCGCAGGTGCTGCGCAAGGGCCGCCGGCTCCACGCTCGGCTTCAACGCGTTCATTACAATGAAGGCGCCCGCCGTCGAGCGGCTGATGCCGGCAAAGCAGTGCACGATCATTGGCCGCCCGGTGTCCGCCGCTTGCCAGCGGTGAGCGAACGCGATCAGCGCCTCGACATGCTCCAGGCCCGGCGGCACCAGCCCGTCCATCGGCTCGGTGATGTCATTGAAGCCGAGAAACAAATGATTGTCCGGCTCGACCGTATGCGGACGCGGCACTGGGGTAGCGGCGTTGATGAGGGTCGCCACATGGCTCGCCCCCGTATAGGCCGCGACCGACGGAAGGCGCGCCAAAGAGCAAACATGAATGGCCGGCATGGCGTCTCCTTCACGCGGTCGGGAAATGGCTCGGGCAGGACGCCGCGGTGCCTGTGACCTCGTCTCCTCTAGCCCATAATCTCGAGAAGTGAAAACCGGGTCTTGGAAAAAATTACGCGAAATCAAAAACCTAGAGGAGGCATACGATGCCATCGGCTGCCCGCTGTGAGCTGCTCGCGCCGCCGGTCACGTGCCCCTCCCGCACGCCAGATCGTCCGGTTCACATCACCTGCGGCCAGCAACACGGCCCAAGATCGCGCGCCATATTCGATCGGCGAAGAGGCACGGGCTTTACCTGCCGTTAAGCATAATTCGAGAGACTGCAAAGGTCGCTAACGAGCTTAGCGAGCGAATTCTCCAGTCCACTTTCAGCACGCCGTTGGCCCTGCCTTCGGCGTGTTTTTTTGCGTTGCCATCTCAGGTGTCAGTGACGGCGATCGCCGCCTCCTTGGCCGTCCGCTTGGCAATCCTTTGGTAACGACAGTTGCGAATTCGTTGCTGCGGGCGGATTTTCTTTTTGTTGTCATTTCAATAGGTTGCCCGAAAAGGGCGGGTTCGCGCCGCCCCTTGCCCCCATACCGGTCCCATTGTGGTCGTACGCGTTAACTCGGCGTTTACCATGGACCGGGCAGTTTTTGCCTAGTCGGGAAGCCAGCCGTCCGCTTCGACCCCACCGAAGCCTCGGCTGGCCCCTCCCGCGATCGCCCTCCCTTGGAACGGGTTTCCACGCGTGAACGGACTGGTCGACTTCCTCAAGACACTTGGACCGGCTCGGATTGCCATGATGGGCGCCGTGGTCGCGCTTCTGATCGGCTTTTTTGCCTACATCATCATGCGCATGACCGCCGTGCCGATGGCGCCGCTTTATTCCGAACTCACGCTTGATGATTCGGCCTCAGTGGTGCGCGAGCTCGACGCGGCCGGGGTGCCTTATGAGTTGAAGTTCGACGGCGCCCAAGTGCTGGTGCCCAAGGATCAGATCACGCGGCTGCGCATGCAGCTGGCACAAAAGGGCGTGCCGACCGGCGGCTCAATTGGCTACGAGATCTTCGACAAGCAGTCGACGCTGGGCACCACGAGCTTCGTGCAAAACATCAATCATATCCGCGCCCTGGAAGGCGAGCTGGCGCGCTCCATCCGCACCATCGGCCGCGTCCAGGCCGCCCGCGTGCACCTGGTGATCCCGGAGCGGCAACTCTTCCAGCGCGACCGCCGCGAGCCGACCGCGTCGATTATGCTTAAGGTGTCTGGCACCCTCGACAACGCGACGATCCGCGCCATCCAGCATCTGGCGGCATCCGCCGTCGATGGCCTTAAGCCGTCGCGGGTGTCGATCGTCGACGAAACCGGCCGCCTGTTGGCGTCGGGCGCCGATGCCGACGACCAAGCTTTCCTAGCGTCCTCCTTGCAGGAAAAAAGCCAAGGTCACGAAGCCCGGTTGAAGCAGCAGGTCGAAGACATCCTCAATTCCGTCGTCGGCCCCGGCCGCGCCCGCGTCCAGATTTCCGCCGAGCTCGACTTCAACCGCGTCACCCAGACCTCCGACACGTTCAATCCCGATGGCCAGGTGGTGCGTTCCACCCAGACCAAGGAAGAGAACTCCACCTCCGCCAATGGCGAGCGGCAGGTCACCGTGGCCAATCAGGTGCCCGGCAATCAGGCCGGCGACCAAGCCAATGGCGACGCCCAGCGCGACGCATCCTCGGCCACCGAAGAAGTGGTCAACTACGAAATCTCCAAGACCACCCGCACCGAGATCACCGAAGCCGGTCGCGTGAAGCGCCTGTCGGTGGCGGTGGTGGTCGATGGCCTGTATGCCCAGGACGCCAACGGCCAGGTGACCTACACGCCTCGCCCGCCTGAAGAGCTGGAGCGCATCGCCGCCCTGGTGCGGTCCGCGGTTGGCTTTGATCAAGCGCGCGGCGATCAGGTGGAAGTGGTCAATCTGCGCTTCGCCGAGGGGCCGGATAAGCTGCCGCTTGAGGCGGAGCCGGGCCTGTTTGAGTTCAGCCGCGATGACATGATGCGCTTCATTGAGCTCGGCATCCTCGTCCTCGTGACCTTGCTGATGCTCCTGTTCGCCGTGCGCCCACTCTTGAAGCGCATCTTCAAGGAGCCCGAGCCGCCGGCCCTGGCCGGTCCAGCTGGCGCCCAAGGTGGCCTCGCCGGCGCGCTGGCCGCCGCGGAGGGCAATCTATTGACCGCGGACGGCAAGCCGATCGATCCGTCCGATCCCAACGCCAAGCTGTTGGCGGCCGACGCCGCCGACAAGCTGGACGCGGCCCGCGCCATGGGCGCGCTGCACGCAAGCTCGGTCGCCAAGGTTGGCGAAATGATCAAGAAGACCCCCTTGCCTGCCGCCATGATCGTGCGCGGCTGGCTTAACGAAGCAGCATGAGGTCGGGAATGGCGGTTCCGGCGCAACGTGGCGGCAGCCAGCTGAATATCTCTTCGACGGAAGCATACCGTACCCTGGAAGGCGCGGAGCGGGCGGCCGTGCTTTTGCTCGCGCTGGGCGAAGAACATGG
>CALSBD010000062.1:0-9798 GCA_943373055.1 Rhizobium sp. Q54 | reverse complement strand
AATTAGCGAGATCGGGCATGGCTTCACCGTCTCCACCGTCTCCGGCGCGCGCCCCTCTGGTGTGAAGCGGCGAACGCGGTCTGGCGGAGCCTGTCTAAGGCCATCGGGCGGAGAGCTGAAACGGTCATGCAACGCCCAAGGGGCCGGTTGCCAGTGATGCTCGTCCGACTGCTTATTTAACCCCGCATCCTGATTTCGCAAGGGGACACCGCGCCAAAATCGACCGTCACCTTGGTCGCGGCGCGCTCGCCCGCTTTGGGCGGCGCGATCAGACCTTCAGCGGCACGGTTGGCTCGCTCTTGGTTGCCTTCAAGGTGAGGGCGGTGCGCACATTGGCGACCGCGGGGGCCTTGGTGAGTTGCTCGATCACAAAGGTCTGAAAGGTGCGCAGGTCCGGCGCGACGCACTTCAAAACGAAGTCGACGTCACCCGACAGCATGTAACACTCACGCACTACATCCCATTCGCGCACGCACGTCTCGAACGCGACGAGATCGGCTTCCGCCTGGCTCGACAGCTTGACGAAACAAAACACCGTGACGTCAAAGCCAAGCCGTTTTTCGTCCAGCAGCGTGCGGTAGCCCTGGATAATGCCGTCCTCTTCAAGCGCGCGCACGCGGCGCAAGCAGGGGGGCGCGGAAATGCCCACGCGTTTGGCCAGCTCCACATTGGTCATGCGGCCATCCGCCTGAAGCTCTGCCAAAATCCGCCAATCGATCTCATCCAGCCGCAGTTTCACGCTCGCCCCCGCAGACGTTCCCTTGCCCGTCCCGCTCCTCCGCCGCATCTGCGCGCAAGACGACCGAATCGCAACAAAGTTTCTTCGCTCTGATAATTTGTTTCCTGAACTAAGGCTTTCGTGTCGCGCTTGGCAATGTTTGTTTCAAGGTCGGCACCGCACGGACCAACGCCAGAAGCGGTGAGCAGTTGAGACCGGCATCGCGGCAAACCAGGTTATCCTTGTAGATTTAACGCGAGACTTTAAATTTACGAGGATAAAGACGACCGTTGCCCTGTTGTTTCGGCGGATTTTGCCGCCGGTTGGTTTCGGCCGCCCCTTTCCTCCTTCCCCCTTTCCCACATTCGCGTCGTCGGCTATCCCGACGGGTGGAAAGTGAGGGGTGATGCGGGTTTGGGTGTTGACGGATGGCAAGATTGGCGACCGGGTGCAGTGCATCGGGGTCGCTGAGCGGTTGGGGCTTGCCTATGAGGAGCGGGTGGTGTCGCCCAACTGGCTCTACACCGCGCTGATGCCGTTTGGACCCATCCCGCCGGCGGACCGGCCGGACCGGCCCGGAAGCCCGATCGAGGGTCCCTTTCCGCCGCTGGTCATCGCATCGGGACGGCGGACCGTCGCCTATGTGCGGGCACTGCGCACCGCGGCGGGCACCCAGACCCTGACGGTCTTCATGAAGGATCCCCGCACGGGCGCGGGGGCGGCTGATCTCATCTGGGTGCCCGAGCATGACCGCTTGCGCGGCCCCAATGTGCTGACCACACCGACCGCGCCGCATCGGCTGACACCGGCGGCGCTCGCTGCCGCGCGGGCCGCCCCGCCGGCCCCCATTGGCGCCCTGCCAGGCCCGCGGCTTGGGGTGGTGCTCGGCGGACTGTCGGGTGGTGTGACATGGTCGGCGGCTGATATCGACGTGTTCGTGCGCCGTTTGATTGCGCTCGCTGATGAGGCCGGCAGCGTGATGGTGACGCCGTCGCGGCGCAGCCCGCCGGCATTGAAGGCAGGCGTGGCGGCGGCGCTTGCCGGTCGACCGCATTGGATGTGGGACATGGAGGGCGAGAACCCTTATGTGGCGATCCTGGGCGCGGCCGACGCGCTCCTCGTCACCGGTGATAGCCACAACATGGTGGGCGAGGCGTTGGCGACCGCCGTGCCGGTCCATGTCCATCGCCCGCGCGGCTTGGCGCGCAAGCTCAACGGTTTCCTAGATGATCTGATGGGCCGTGCGTTGATCCTCTCCGATCAAGAGCCGCTCGGCCGCACGCCACGCGCCCCCATCGACACCACCGGCCGCATTGCGGACGCCATCGCCAAACTGGCGGTGGAGCGGGGGATCCGGCTCACTCCTTGACCACGTCGACCTCAAACCAGTCCCACGCGATGCGGCCGTAGACGGTGCCGAAGCGGGTCTCGATGCGGTCGGCGAGGTCGCGCGGGGTGCGGCGGATCTCGATCGTCTCATAGTCGCGCGCACCGATCAGGCCCGGCGGCAAGGTCGCCTCGAACAGGCTTGGCCCATCCGCGCACGGCACGACGCCGACGGGGATGCCGTTGACGGTGACGGAGAGCTCGGTCGGCGGCTTGTCGGGGAATCGGCAGGTGATCTGCATGGCGAGCCGGTGCGGGCGGTCGACCGCGCGGGTCGGCGGCGGCAAATGGAAGTAAAGCCGGCCGCGGAAGCCCTTTAAGAAGGGCGTGACCTTATCGAAGCGATAAAAGTCGTAGCGGGCGAGGAACCACCGATTGGTGCCCTCGGCCAGCGGGATCCGGCGGCCGAGTTCATAGGTGAGCCCATTGCGCGGGGCATAGACCGGCGAGGTGGGATAGATGGCGAACTCGCGGGTGATGAAGGTGCGCCGATACGCTTCATCGACGCGCGGGTGCGCCACTTGCCACAGGGTGAGGGCGAACAGGCCCATCATGACGGCCACGGCGGCGAACGAGGCCCAGCCGGCAAGGCCGCGCGACAGCGGCGGCGCGGGCGGATCGGTCCAGGCGGGCGGCGGGGCGGGCTCACATGACATGGAGGAACTCCATCGACCACATGATGGTCACCGCGACCTGCAACACCCCGGCGACGGCAAGGGCGATCCAGCGGGCGCGAGTGGTGATGAGTAACGCCATGAACCCGATATAGATGGGGAACAGGCCGAAGGTGAAGCGCGGCAAGCTGGTTGACTGGCCCGCGGTGAGGCCAAGCACAATGGCGATGAAGATGAACAGCGCCTCGGGCCCCAGCCGCAGCTTAAGGCAACGCCAGGCCATCACCAGGCCAAAGGCGCCCACCGCCAGGTTGACCGCGTTGTAGCCGACCCAGACCGGATCGATGAAGAGGAGATTGAGGTCGTCAATCAGCGTCAAAAGCGGGAACTTGAACTCGCGATACCACGCGACCTGCGCACCGGTGAACGCCAACGCGTGGCCGATGTGATCATGCAGATGCAACATGAACAGCGCCGCGCCCAGGCCACAGGCCGCGAGTGCGAGCCAGGCCGATTCGGTGCCCGGCGAAAGTGTGAACAGGCGGCGGGTGCCAAAGCGGCTCACCACCAGCCAGCCCAACGACAACACCGCGAACAGCCCCGACGAGCGCGCCGCCGACAGCGCGACGGCTGCCACCGCGGCGGCGGCGAAGGCGCCTCGGCGGGCGAGCCAAAACAGCGCGATGGAGGCCGGCACGAAGCCCGCCTCGGACATGGGGATCGCCTGATGGATCGCCATGGGCGAGAGCGCGAACAGCGCGGTCGCCCAGCGCGCGAACGGCGCGCCGAACAGGTCACGGGCATAGAGGAAAAACAGGACAATGCCGAGGAAGCGCAAGCCCGACGTGACGACGAAGGCGCCGTCATAGCTCTCCAGCCCCGTCAGATCGAACACCACGCGGATGATCACCGGCACCAGCGGGAAGAAGCCCCAATTGGTGCCATCGCCCGTCGGCCAATTGGCGGCGACGGGGTGATAGCCCTTTTCGGCGATTGACATGTACCAACCGCAATCCCACCGGCACAGCGTCTTGATCGGCTCGCCGGGCGAGAAGCCACTGGTCCAAAACGTCGCCATGCCCCAGGCGGTGGCAAGGATCAGACCGGTTGAGAGGGCGAACAGACCGATGAGATAGACGAATTCGCGCGCGGTTGGATAGGGCGGCGGCAGCGGGGTGAGCGCGGGTCGATCAAAGCGACGGGCGAACCGATCAAGCCACGTGCTCGAGCGATCGCCAACGGCGGTGAAGCTGGGCGGGGGCGTGCGCATCTCAGCCGGTGCCCGCGATCAAGCGATCGGCGGCGCGGCGCGCCTCCTCGGATATGGTCGCGCCAGCCAGCATGCGGGCAATCTCCTCGCGCCGGGCGGCGCCATCCAGGGGGGTGACGCGCGTGACGACGCGCTCGGCGCCGACGGCTTCCTTGGCAATCAACAAGTGCGACGCGGCGCGCGCGGCGACCTGGGGCGCGTGGGTGACGGAGAGCACTTGCACCCGATCCGACAGGCGGGCCAGCCGCCCGCCAATGGCTTCAGCGACCGCGCCGCCAACACCGGTGTCGATCTCGTCAAACACCAAGGTGGGCGCCGAGCCGCGGTCGGCGAGCGAGACCTTGAGGGCGAGCAAAAAGCGCGACAGCTCGCCGCCGGAGGCGACCTTCATCATCGGGCCGGGGCGGGTGCCGGGATTGGTCTGCACCCAGAATTCGATCTCGTCGCTGCCCTCTGGGCCCGCGAGGCTGTCTTCGGTGCGCCGTTCGACGATGAACTTCGCCCGCTCCAGCTTTAGCGCCGGCAGCTCGCCGTGGACGGCGGCCTCAAGGGCCGTGGCGGTGGCAATGCGGCGGGCGGTGAGCCGCACCGCGCCCACGCGATAGCGCTCGGCCGCGGCCCGGGCCGCGTCGTCAAGCGCCACGAGCTTGTCCTCGCCCGCGTCAAGGTCAGCCAGATCGCTGGCCATGCGGGCGGCGAGGGCGGCGAGATCATCAACGCGCACGCCGAACTTGCGCGCCGCGCCCCGCAGGGCGAAAAGCCGCTCCTCGGTCCGCTCCAACACCTTGGGGTCGAAGTCGGCGGCGCGCAGGGCGGCTTCCAGCGCCTGGCGGGCTTCTTCCAGTTGATCAAGCGCGCCAGCAAGCGGCTTCACCGCACCGTCGAGCGGGCCGGGCACGCCCGCAGCCTTGCGCTCCAGCTTACGCCACAGGGCCGCGATGACGGGGATCGGCGACGTGTTGCCGCCCAGAATCTCCACCGCCTCGGCGATGTCGCTAGCGACCTTCTCGGACTGTTGCAGGCGCGCGCGAAGCGCGGCGAGCTCGGTCTCTTCGCCTGGCGCGGGCTTCAGCTTGGTGAGTTCGTCGACGGAGGCGCGCAAATAGTCCGCCTCGCGGCGGGCGGTCTCGATGCGGGCCGATTGCTCAGCCAAGGCCTTCTCGGCGGCGCGCCAAGTCTTCCATGCGGTGGTGACTTCGGCCACCTCGACCTCGAGCCCGCCAAAGGCATCAAGCAGGCGGCGGTGCTCGGCCGGCTCGACCAGCGCGCGATCATCATGTTGACCGTGAATTTCCACTAGTCGGTTGCCGAGCGTCTTCAACAGGCTGACGCTGACGGCCTGGTCGTTGACGAACGCACGGGTGCGGCCGTCGGTGGTTTGAATGCGCCGCACGATGATGTCGCCGTCAGCGTCGATCTCGTTGACCGAGAGGACCGCGCGGGCGGGGTGATCATTGGCGACGTCGAACACGGCCGTCACTTGGCCCTGGTCGGCGCCGTGGCGAACGAGGCCGCCATCGCCACGCCCACCGAGCGCGAGCGCCAGGGCATCGAGAAGGATGGACTTGCCCGCACCGGTCTCGCCGGTCAGCACGGTAAGGCCGCGGCGGAAGTCAATCTCCAGCCGTTCAATGAGCACAATGTCGCGGATCGCCAGTTGGGCGAGCATGCGGTTCGCGCCTCGACGTCATCACCACGAGTCAGTCGCGGTGTTCCCGGGATGTTCATAGGACGAAGCGACCGACGACGCAAAAGCTGTATCGCCGGTCCCCGCGTCAAAGCACCCGGAAGCCTTTGAAGGCGCGCGAGATCCAGCTGCCTTCGTCCTCGCTCGGCTCATAGCCGCCCGACTTCAGCAAGCTGTAGGCGTCCTTGTACCAGCGGCTGTCAGGGAAGTTATAGCCCAGCACGGCGGCGGCGGTCTGCGCCTCGTTGACGACGCCGAGCGCGTAGTAGCACTCCGTCAAGCGAGCGAGCGCCTCTTCCACGTGGCGGGTGCGCTGGTGGTCTTGCGCGACGATCTTGA
Organism: Rhizobium sp. Q54; assembly: GCA_943373055.1. Lineage (GTDB taxonomy): Bacteria > Pseudomonadota > Alphaproteobacteria > Rhizobiales > Ancalomicrobiaceae > CALSBD01. The sequence goes on along the minus strand of CALSBD010000062.1, from coordinate 3,784 downwards.
AGCGGTTGATGGCGGCGAGGTACTGGCGCTGGCCGAGATAGTAGCGGCCAACTTCCATTTCCTTGCCGGCGACCTGGTCCTTGCCGATCTCCAACCGCTTCTTGGCTTCCTCGGCGTAGCGCGATTCGGGATACCGCTGGACGATCTCCGCATAGGCCTGCATGGCCTTGTTGGTGATCTCCTGGTCACGCGTCACGTCGGGGATCTGCTTGAAGTAGCTCTCGCCGATCAGATAAAGCGCGTAGGGCGCGTCTTCGTTGGCCGGGTGCAGCGTCACGAAGCGGCGGGCGGCGTTGATCGTCTCTTGGTAGGCGCCGATCTGGAAGTTCGAATAGGCCTGCATCAGCATGGACTTGCGCGCCCACTCCGAATACGGGTGCAGGCGATCGACCTTCTCGAACTGCTCGTTTGCCTTGGAAAACCGGCCAGCCTGAATGAAGGCGAGGCCCTCATTGTAGAGCTGCTCGGGCGGCGGCGCGTCGGCGATCTCGTCGACCACCTTGTTCTCATTGGAGGCGCAGCCCACGACACCCAGCGTCAGGACAGCGATCAACAGCAAGCGGAACGGGGCGACGCGAGGGGCGATCCGGAAAGGGCGTTCGATCAGCTTCAAGGCGGGACTCACAGGTTCGCTTCACGGGACGGCGACGCCGCCGGGATCAGGGGTCGACAAAAGCCGATCGGACGCCGCGACGCAAGGGGGATGTCCCTTGGACACGCGAGTTGATCAACCACCACGACCGACGCACCCACCTCGCGGCGATCCTGAGTGCCCGCCGAATGGCGCGAAAGTGTGGCTGTCAGGCAGGATGAGATGGGATTGGGTGCGACGTTTAGGTCCGTGCGGGAGCCTCATTGCTTGGAGCCAGTGACAGAACGAGCGTCATCGCGCCCGGCATGATCTCAACGAATCCGTTTCGGACATAAAAGCGTTTTGCATCCTCGGACCGCGCATGCACCAACAGACCCCTCACACCAAGAATTCTCGACGCGGCCTGTGCGCGCAGGACCGCATCTTGGAGAACAGCAGTCCCAAGCCCGCGTGACTGATAGGCCTGATCGATAGCCAACCGGCCGAGTAAAACCATCGGAATGGGGTTCGGCATGTTTCGTCTTAACCAACCAGGTGCTTCAGCCGTCCCAACCGTTCCAGAGGAGAGCGAATAGAAAGCGACCACCCGCTTTTGTGTATCTGACACCACGGATGTAACCGATGCGCCACTCAGTTGATTTTTCAGAGCGCGCTGTCGAAGCCAATTATCGAGATTAATTATACCACATTTGAATAGTGTAAGATTATGTGTTTCATTCAATATATCTGGTTAACTTAGACTTAAGTCTTCCATGGCCTCGGCGCCGTCATCAGTCGATGATAGGCTTCGCCAATTGGGGGGTCTTCTAAGACTTTTACAATAGCCTCAAAAGCTTCCGGGTTGACAACAATATTCGCTTGATCCGCCAACGCCTCTTGCGCAGCTAAGGTTGCTGCCGTGATCATGAATTCGGCGGGTGAAACGTCGGACACCCGTGCGGCCCGATCAATGAGATCACTGACGTCTTCTGGCAGTCTTACGGTCAGGTCCACCAGGCTTGGCGAGGATGGGGCACCCATGGAGCACCTCCCAAACAATCTACGATGATACGATTCAATATTAAGGTTGTACGTTCATGTAAATACACGTGTTTGCGATCGTTGGCCCGCAGGATAAGTCTGCGCCGCTCAAAGCCCCGAAGTCAGCCGGGATACCAGATGTAATCTTATCAAGCCGCGCGCTCGGGGCCGTAGGCCGGGGCGACGAGGCCGGTGGCGAGTTCGCCGGCCATGCTCTCGCGGCGCGGGGCCGGGCTGTCGACGAGGGTCCAGGCGTCCTGATCGGCGAACAGGGCCTGCAGCGTGAGGAAATTGAGCCGGTGGCCACCACGATAGGAGCGGAAGTGGCCCAGGAGCGGCGCGCCTGACAACGCGAGGTCGCCGATGGCGTCCAGCGTCTTGTGACGCACGAACTCGTCGGCCCAGCGCAGGCCTTCCGGGTTCAAGACCCGGTCATCCTTCAGGGCAACGGAGTTTTCAAGCGAGGAGCCGCGGCACAGGCCAAGCGGCAACAGCTTTTCGAGATCGGACACGAAGCCGAAGGTGCGCGCGCCGCACAGATCCTTGCGGAACGACGACGGCGTCAGGTCGATCACCATCGACTGACGGCCGATCACCTTGGTGGGGAAATCGATGGTGACATCGTAGCGCGCGCCGTCGAACGGGCGCAGCTCGGCGAACGCTTGACCCATCTCGACGCGGATCGGCTTCAACACCTTCACGAAGCGGCGGCGGGCCGGCAGCTTGACGACCTTGGCGCTGTCGATGGCGGCGACGAAATCGCGCGACGAGCCGTCCATGACGGGCACTTCCGCGCCGTCGATCTCGACCATGACGTTGTCGACACCCAGGCCGCGCAGGGCCGCCATCAGGTGCTCGATCGTCGCGACGGTGGCGCGCGCCGGATCACCGATCACGGTGCAAAGCTCAGTGGCCGCAACGTTGCGATGGGTGGCTGCGATCTCGACTTCACGGCCACGCGGCAGGCCGGTGCGGTAGAAGGTGATGCCGCTGTCGGCATCGGCCGGATGCAGGATAATGCTGACGGTCTCGCCGGAGTGGACACCGATCCCGGTCACCTCGACACGCTCGCCGAGGGTGGTCTGCATGGCAGCCGTTTGACGTGGCATTCCGGTGTCCCCGCCTTATCGTGACGACGACCCGGGGCCATCTTCACGTTTGTTTCATCACCGTGGACGCCACCATTCGGGCATCTTTGGCTGGTCTCATCGGGATGGACTTCTGCCAACCCTGTGTCTTCCACGCCGGGCCACGAACCCGACCACCGCCTTGCGAACCGACCCTTTCGAGCCACCCCTTCACAGAGGCCTGTCGTTCGCGAGCCGACGCCGGGGCGATGTACCCAAAGTCCCCACCGAGGGCGACCCCTTACGCGTTTCGGCCAAGCCGCAAATTCACCATAGGCGTGGCAGGGGGGATCACAAAATCACACTCGATTACACTTTGTTACCACTGTCGATACTATGACATCGTATTCAAATGATTGATGAAAAGGTCACTTTACGGGATCTGTTTGCCATATAAAAAACGGCCCGGATCCCTCGATCCGAGCCGCTTCCGCAAACGTTAGCGACATGCTGACGCAGCGTCGTCGGGCGTGTGAATCGACCCCCGGTCAAGCCGGGACGGGGGTCGTGTCACGCTCGATTCGAGCCGCGTCGCCATACGGGAAACCCTCAATTCGCCTGCCGACGCAGGAAGGCCGGGATGTCCATCTGGTCGTCCTCGGCCACGCGCGGCTGCGGCGCCGGGCGACCCATGGCGTCCAGGCGCCCCTCGACGCCGCGGGCCGGCTCGGCCGGGCGGGTCATCGGGCGATCCATGGGCCGCTCCACCGGGCGCTCACGCATCACCGGCGCTTGCGGCGCGGGGGCGTGGGCGCGCTGGGGCACCGGCGCCTGGACGGGCGCTTCCGGCTCGTCCTGGTGGCGGCCGAAGCCGGTTGCCAGGCGACGCAACAGGCCCATCGGGCGGCGATCCTCGGCGTGGGTTTCCTCGGCCACGGGGGCCGGGGCGGGGGCCATCTGGCGCTGCACGATCGGCGGGAACTCGTCAATGCGCGGCATGCGCTGGGCGCCCATGCGCGGCTCCATCGGACGCTCGGCGGCCGGCGGAATGTAGGGCTTGGTCACCGGGGCCGGCTCATGGCGAGCCATCATCGGGGCTTCCATT
>CALSBD010000061.1:0-9842 GCA_943373055.1 Rhizobium sp. Q54 | reverse complement strand
GAACAGGATCATGCCGTAGCGCAGGTGCAGCGACACCACCTTGGTGTGATAGCCCGAGCGGCTCTCCTTCACCACGTCGCGCCACCAGCCGAACATGGTGTAGAGCACCATGGCCAGGCCGACGAAGAACAGCCACGGCTGCGCCCAGTCGAGGCCGAACATCAAGAGCGGCTCGCCCTTGTTGTACTTGAACAGGCCCAGCGCCCCCAGCGCCATGACGAAGGCGCCCATGGAGCCGACAAACGGCCACGGGCTCGGATCAACGAGGTGATAGTCGTGGTTCTTGGTCTGCGCCATGGGTGTTCCCTCTTGCATCTCGGCAGGGGATGGTCCCCGATCCCCCGTAGTCCTCAGTCAGTGCCCTGATCTCAACTCCGCGGCGGCGTGACCGCGACGGGGCCGCTGGCGAGCGGCTCGGTCGGGTTGGCTACCGGATAGAAGGTGTAGCTCAAGGTGATGGTGGGCGTGGTCGACGCCTGATGGTGCTTGACGATCTCCGGATCGATGAAGAACACCACCGGCATCTCGGTCCGCTCGCCCGGCTTCAAGGTCTGCTCGGTAAAGCAGAAGCATTGCAGCTTGTTGAAATACGAGCCGGTGATCAGCGGCACCACATTGTACGTGGCGGTGCCCGTGTTCGCCTTCTCGCCCGTATTGGTGACGTGATAGTTGGCGGTGATCACCTCACCAATGCGCACGGTCATCGGCTTGGGCGGCTCGAGCGTCCAGGGCAGGCCATGGGCATTGAGATCGAAGCGCACCTCGATCGTCTGGTCGAGCACTTGGATCGGCGCGGCAACGGCGACCTGCGTGGTGCCGCCCAGGCCGGTGACCCGGCAGAACCAGTCATACAGCGGCACGGCGGCATAGGCGGCGCCGAACATGGACGCCGCGAACACGGCGCCACCGAGCGCGACCTTGAGGTGGCGTGCCTTCGTGGGGGCGGAGGGATCTTGCGCGGTCATGGGACAGCCTTCACAGCGGTCGATTGAGGACGCCAGGTCCGAGCTTTGCGATGGTGACGACGTAGAACAGCACAACGAGCGCCAAGAGCGCGACGCCAATGGCGATCGAGCGGGCCCGGCGGCGCTTCATCTGCTCGGGCGTCAGCTGAATGCCCGGTTCGGTCGGGCGCGGGTCAGTCATGGGGAGACCTCCGGTGGGCGGGACGCCCGTGTCCTTGGAGGTGGCGAACGATCCATCGGCCATCGGTCACGCTCCCATCCACGAGAAGGCAACCCGCTCGCCCAACAGGACAGCGAACAGGGCGAAGAGATAGAGGATCGAAAAGCCAAACAGCTTACCGGCCGCCGCGCGCGCCGGAGCGCCCTCGCGGCGACGATAGACATCAACCGCACCCTTGATGAACACGACCCCAAGCACCGTGGCGACCGCGCCATAAGTGAAGCCCGCGAACCCCATCACGGTCGGCAGCACGCCAATCGGGGCGACGAGCACGGTGTAGATCAGGATCTGCATGCGGGTCGCGTCCGCGCCATGGCGGACCGGCAGCATGGGCACACCGGCGCGGGCATAGTCCTCGGTCTTCAACAGAGCGAGCGCCCAGAAGTGCGGCGGCGTCCACATGAAAATGATGAGGAAGAGGACAAAGCTTTCCCACGCCACGCCGCCGGTGACCACGGCCCAGCCGATCATGGGCGGGAACGCGCCAGCCGCGCCGCCGATCACGATGTTCTGCGCGGTCCAGCGCTTCAGCCACATGGTGTAGACGACGGCATAGAAGAAGATCGTGAAGGCCAGGAACGCGGCGGCAAACCAGTTGGCCACAAGCCCGAGGATCGCCACCGAGCCGATCGACAGCACCATGCCGAAGGCGAGCGCCTCATCGGGGGTGATCTTGCCGGCCGGGATCGGGCGCGTGGCCGTGCGGCCCATTACGCGGTCGATATCGGCGTCATACCACATATTGAGCGCACCGGACGCGCCAGCGCCGACCGCGATGCACAACAGCGAGACAAGCGCGATCACCGGGTGCACGTCACCGGGCGCATAAAGAAGGCCGACCAGGGCGGTGAAGATGACCAGCGACATCACGCGCGGCTTCAACAGCGCGAAGTAGTCGCCCACGTCGCCCATGCCGCCGGTGTAGGCGGCGGTGCCGCGATAGGATGTCTCTTCCACCAGCGCCATGGCGCGCAGTCTCCGGTTCTTCAAAGGGTGGCCGCCCCGGCGGCCGCATCGGCGGGCACCCCACAGGCGAGGCGCCGGCCGTCACTACGGTCAGGCGAACCACACCGGCGCTTGCGCCACGCCGGCGTGGAGGCCGCGTCGGGTCAGTGCCCGCCCTTGCCGCGCATGTCGGGCAAGGTTTCGAACTGGTGGAACGGCGGCGGCGACGACAGCGTCCACTCCAGGGTGTTGGCCCCCTCGCCCCACGGATTTGCCTCGGCCTGACGCTTGCGCATGAAGGCTTCGAGCACGCCGTAGAGGAAGATGAGGACGGCGAAGGCGGAGATGTACGAGCCGATCGACGACACCCAGTTCCACAGGTGGAACGCATCGGGATAGTCGACATAGCGGCGCGGCATGCCCTGCAGACCCAGGAAGTGCTGCGGGAAGAACACGAGGTTCACGCCCACGAACGTGACCCAGAAGTGCAGCTTGCCGATCGTCTCATTGTACATGTAGCCGAACATCTTGGGGAACCAGTAGTACCAGCCCGCGAAGATGCCGAACACCGCGCCCAGCGACAGCACGTAGTGGAAGTGCGCCACCACGTAGTAGCTGTTGTGCAGCACGCGATCGAGCGCGGCATTGGCGAGCTGAACGCCCGTGACGCCACCGACCGTGAACAAGAAGATGAAGCCGATCGCCCAGATCATCGGCGTGGTGAAGCGGATCGAGCCGCCCCACATGGTCGCAATCCAAGAGAACACCTTCACGCCGGTCGGCACCGCGATGACCATGGTGGCCGCCACGAAGTAGGCCTGCGTGTCGACGTCGAGGCCGACGGTGTACATGTGGTGCGCCCACACGATGAAGCCGACGGCGCCGATCGCGACCATGGCGTAGGCCATGCCCAGATAGCCGAAGATCGGACGGTTGGAGAAGGTGCCGATGATGTGGCTGACGATGCCGAATGCCGGCAGGATCATGATGTACACTTCGGGGTGACCGAAGAACCAGAACAGATGCTGGAACAGGATCGGGTCACCGCCGCCCTCAGGCACGAAGAAGGTGGTGCCGAAGTTACGGTCGGTCAAAAGCATCGTGATAGCGCCCGCCAGAACCGGCAGCGACAACAGAAGCAAGAAGGCGGTGATCAACATCGCCCACGCGAACAGCGGCATCTTGTGGAACGTCATGCCCGGCGCGCGCATATTGATGATCGTGGTGATGAAGTTGATCGCGCCCAAGATCGACGAGGCGCCCGCCACGTGCAGCGACAGGATCAAGAAGTCCATCGCCGGACCCGGGTGACCGGTGAGACCCGACAGCGGCGGATAGATCGTCCAGCCGCCACCAAAGCCCATCGAGCCCGGGGCGCCTTCCACGAAAAGCGACAGGCACAACAGGAGGAACGCGGGTGGCAAAAGCCAGAACGAGATATTGTTCATGCGCGGGAACGCCATGTCCGGCGCGCCGATCATGATGGGCACGAACCAGTTGGCGAAGCCGCCGATCAGGGCGGGCATGACCACGAAGAAGATCATGATCAGGCCGTGGGCCGAGGTGATCACGTTATAGAACTGCGGATCGGAGAAGATCTGCATGCCCGGATCTTGCAGTTCCGCGCGCATCATCACCGACATGCCGCCGCCGATGATGCCGGCCACGATCGCGAAGATCAGATAGAGCGTGCCGATATCCTTGTGGTTGGTCGAATACAAATACCGACGCCAACCGGTCGGGTGACCATGATGGGCGGCGTCGTGATGGGCCGCGGCGGACTGCGCCATGTTGCGTGCTCCTCGGTGGTCAGTTTAGGGGTCGGTCCAGGGCAGCGATATGCGCGCCCGATGACCGGCGTCGATCAAAGAGGGACGGCACTCAACGCAGCGCCGCGACCTTGTTCTTGTCGGTTTCAATCATCGCCTGCAGCAGCTTGTTGGCTTGCGGCACGCTGGTCTTGGCGGCCTCGGTCCACGCGGCGAACTGCTCGTCGGTCACCACATGGATGGCGATCGGCATGTAGGCGTGGCGCGAGCCGCAGATCATGTTGCACTGGCCGTAGTACTTGCCGACCTTCTCGGCCCGGAACCACGTCTCATTGAGACGGCCAGGGATGGCGTACATCTGCACACCGAACGAGGGCACGTACCAGGAGTGGATCACGTCAGCGGCGGTCACCTCGACGCGGATCGTCTTGCCGACCGGGACGATGAGGTAATTGTCGGTCGACAACAGGCGCGGCTGGTTGACCGGATCGGTGCGATCGGCGTCTTCCAGCATCAGCGCGTCGACTTGGATGCCGCCGTGGTCCGGATACTCATAGTTCCAGTACCAAGCGTGGCCGACGACCTTGAGCGTCATGTCCGACTTCGGAATGACCGCTTCTTGATAGAGAAGCCGGAACGACGGCACCGCCAACACGGCCAGGATCAGGATCGGGATCACGGTCCACGCGATCTCCAAGCCCGTGTGGTGCGCGATCTTGGAGGGCGTCTTATTGGCGTTGGCGTTGAACTTGACGCCGACATAAATCAGGAGCGCGAGCACGAACAGCGTGATCGGCACGATGATCCACAACGTCAAGGTCTTGAAGCCATGGATATGTTCGGCGACCTCGGTGGCGGCCGGCTGCATGCCGATGCCAGCCGGCACCGGCTGTGCGGCGAGCGCAGCGCCCATCAGGGCCAGCGTTGCCGCCCCCATGGCGAGGGCTGCGATAGTGGTCTTGCGACCCGTCCCGTTGAGCGTGCGGTTCACGTCTTCGCTCCTTCCCCTGCCGCCAGAGACCTTGCCCCAGCGGTTGATCGTCATTTCGCGATGTCGGCGTTGCCCGCCGTGCTCCGGTGGGCCTCCGGCGGCGCATTGGATAACGCGCCAACAGTCCCCCCGTGCGTTTCACTCGATCCGGAAGATGAACGCCCCCGACGGCCGCTCATCTTCCGCCCGCCAGTCTACGGAAAAGCCCACAGGCGGGGAGGCTTTTCCGGCGCTGAGCGGCAAATTGCCGCACGGCACGTGAATTGATCTAAGTCAAACCCGATACGTCAAAGCACAAGCCGACGCCGCCTGCAACCGGCCCTTTGGACAATGCCGACACCTCCCATGCGTCAAATGGGCGCGCGACTCATAGGTACCCCGCGTTTCGTCGCATTTTCATGTTGCTTGAGGATTTCTCGTAGGGCCACGGGAGGCGACGGTTCAGGTTACATCGGCACCGCCGTGCCGCCTTGCTGCCGCCCGATTCGACGCTCACGACCTCAGCCGACCTGGACTTTGCTGGCCGGTCAGCGGCATCTGGTGCGGCGTGTGACGACCAAGCCATGGGGCGCGAGCGAGACTGGTTTCGCACTCGCGGCCGGGCGCCGGGTTTGGCACTGTAGTGTCGGCTTGAAATGGTGATTCGCGCTGCGGCGCGCGATGGGGATATCTGGGATGAAGCGGTTTGCCGTGTTCGCTGGCCTTTGCGCCGTCTCGGCTGCGCTGTGGGCCGGCTCGATGGGATCGGCTGTCGCGCAAGGCGAGATCCGCGGCACGCACGGCGATTGGCAGGTGCGCTGCGACACGCCGCCGGGCGCGCGGCTGGAACAATGCGCGCTCATTCAAAACGTAACGGCGGAAGACCAGCAGGATGTTGGCCTGTCGGTGATCGTGCTCAAGACGGCGGACGGCAAGGCGCGCATCCTGCGGGTGCTCGCCCCGCTGGGCGTGTTGTTGCCGTCGGGCCTGGGTCTCAAGATTGACGCCGCCGATGTGGGTCGCGCGGGCTTTGTGCGCTGCCTACCCAATGGCTGCATTGCCGAAGTGATCCTCGAGGACACGCTGATCGGTCAGATGAAGACGGGCGCGCAGGCGACCTTCATCGTGTTTCGCACGCCTGAGGAGGGTGTCGGCATCCCGATCTCGCTCAAGGGCTTCGCGGAAGGCTTTGACGCGCTGAAATGACCGATCGTTTTCGTCTCATTGTTCTGCCGACCTTGGCCATGCTGGTGACGGTTGCCATTTTGATGGCGCTGGGCACCTGGCAAATGCAGCGGCTGGCCTGGAAGACCGGCATGATCGCCACCGTGGAGACCCGCGCCAAGGCCGCGCCGGTCCCCTTCCCCGCATCCGACACGTGGGCGGCGCTTGATCTTGACGCGGTCGATTATCTCCCCGTGCGGCTCGAAGGGCGGTTTCGCCACGCCGACGAAGTGCACGTCTATTGGCCGTTGACGGACCCCAAGGGACCGCAAGGTGGCCCGGGCTATTTTGTGTTCACCCCGCTTGAGCTTGTCGACGGCGCGATCGTGTTCGTCAATCGCGGCTTCGTGCCCGATGCGCGCAAGGATCCGGCGACGCGGGCCGAAGGGCAGATCGAAGGCACGGTCACCTTGGAGGGGCTGGTGCGCCGGCCTGAGCCGGCCAATACGTTCACCCCGCCCGAGGACTTACCCCGCAACCGGTTTTTCCAGCGCGATCCGGCGATCTTCGCCACCGCGCGGGGATTGACGGGCACGCGCGTCGCGCCGGTGTTTGTTGATGCCAATGCCGCGGCGACCCCGTCGAGCGGGCTGCCGCAAGGGGGCGAGACCTTGATGGTGTTTCGCAACAACCACCTTCAATATGCCGGCACTTGGTATGGCCTCGCTTTGTGTTGCCTGGGCGTCTACGCGGTGTTTGTCCGCGCACGGCTGCGCCGCCATGGCGCCGACACGACGTCCGCCAAAACCTGACGTATCGACAACGGTTCTCACTTTATGACATCGGCTGCGCCGGGAGGCGACGGGCGCCGAACGGTTTGACGCGTCAAAGCCAAGACGTTGATTTTCTCTTTAAATGTCCCGTTGCACGGGCGCGCGGGATAGTGCTGAATGAGGGTATCGGGCCAGCCTGGGCACTAGACCATGGGCGGCCAGCCGGATCGTTTACGCGATCGGGTCAGGGACAGGGTCGCTCCATGCTGGCGCGGCGCCCACATCAGCAAGAGGGAACTTAGCATGCGTTTTGTGTCCAAGCTCGCCGCCGTCGCCATCGCGGCGGTCGCCGTTGTCGGCTCGCTCACCACGGCCGTCGTGGCCAAGGAATGGAAGACGGTCCGCATCGGCACGGAGGGCGCGTATCCTCCGTTCAACTTCTTCGACGCCAATAAGGAGCTGCAGGGCTTCGACGTCGATATCGCCAAGGCCCTGTGCGACAAGATGAAGGTGAAGTGCGAGTTCGTCGCGCAGGATTGGGATGGCATCATCCCGGCGCTGCTCGCCAACAAGTACGACGCGATCATCGCCTCGATGTCGATCACCGAGGAGCGCAAGAAGACCGTCGACTTCACCAACAAGTACTACAACACCCCGGCCCGCTTCGTGGCCAAGAAGGGCTCGGGCTTCAAGGACACCTCGCCGGCGGGCGTGGCGGGCAAGACGATCGGCGCTCAGTCGGCGACGATCCACGCCAACCACCTGGAAGACAAGTATAAGGGCGCGACCATCAAGCTCTATGCCACCCAGGACGAAGCCAACCTCGACCTCGCCGCCGGCCGCCTCGACCTCGTGCTTGCCGATTCGATCGTGCTGTACGAATGGGTTGAGAAAACCACCGACGGCAAGTGCTGCGAAATGGTCGGCGAGCCGATCAACCTGTCGCCCGAAGGCGCCGGCATTGCCGTGCGCAAGGAAGACAAGGAGCTGAAGGAGATGTTCAACAAGGCGATCGCCGAGATCGTCAAGGACGGCACCTATCAGAAGATCAACGCCAAGTACTTCCCGTTCTCGATCTACTGATCGGATCCCTGAACGCTCGCCCGGCCGCGCCTTGCGCGGCCGGTGCCGTGCCCGGGGCAAGGTGGGCTTTGGCTCACGGGTGGAGACTCTGGCGCACGGGTGGAATGGCAATCTTGGGCCAACATGGCCTGTTGGGGCATCACGACCGAGCTTGCGCCATGTAGGACGCATGCACTTCGCCGACCCTCCCGGGACAGGCACCTGGGTGAGGCGATGGGCAGCTCAAGGCTTAGGGCGGCAATCTGACGGACTCAGATTGCAGAGCGCTTGATCGTGACAGGAGCGCCGGGCGGCGGTCCTTGGGAGAGAGGGGCGCTGATGAGCGCGCTGGAGTTACTGTCGTTCGGCCCGACGGGCTGGGGCGACGAACTGGCGGCAGGCACGCTGCTGACCATCCAATTGGCGTTGGCTACGCTTCCTTTCGGCCTGTTTCTGGGCTTCCTCGTCGCCTTGGCCAAGAACTCCGAACATCCGGAGATGGCGGCCGCCGCGCACATCTACACCACCTTGTTTCGAGGGCTGCCGGAGCTGTTGACGCTCCTCATCATCTTCTACGGCGGGCAGATCCTGTTCCAGAAGATCGTCGCGGCATTCGGGGGCGGCTATATTGAGGTGAATGCCTTTGTTGCCGGCATGATCGCGCTCGGCATTGTGTTCTCGGCCTATTCGTCGGAGGTGTTCTTGGGCGCCTTCAAGGCGATCCCCAAGGGCCAGTATGAAGGCGGCTACGCGGTCGGGCTGACGCATTTCCAGACCTTGATGCTCGTTATCGTGCCGCAGCTCATTCGGCTCGCGCTGCCCGGATTATCGAACCTGTGGCTCATTTTGCTGAAAGACACGTCGCTTGTGATGGTGATCGCGCTGCAAGACTTGCTGAGGTCGACCAATATCGCGGTGGGTGTCACCAAAGAGCCATTCCTGTTCTATTTCGTCGCCTGCATGATCTATCTGGTGCTCGCGATCATCTCATCGATCGGTATCAACGGCATTGAATCGTGGGCCAAGCGCGGCGAACGGGGGCGGTCATGACACTGGCATCAACCGCCGCGACCCGCCCTCCCGCTCCGGCGCGCGCTTGGTCGAAGGGCCGCATCGCGGGCTACGGTCTATTGTCGGTGTGGGCGGCCTTTGGCCTGTTCATCGTCTACTACTTCATCTCCAACTTCGATGCCGCGCTATTCGAGCGCTATGGCTGGCGCATGCTGCGCGGGCTTGGCATCACGCTGCAGCTGGTCTTTTTGTCGCTGCTGATCGGTGGCGTCTTGGCCTTCCCGATCGCGTTGGCGCGGTTGTCGAAGAGCTGGTGGCTGACCGCACCGGCCTACGCTTATGTCTACTTCTTCCGCGGCACGCCGCTGTTGGCGCAGACCTTCCTCATCTATTACGGTGCGGGTCAATTCAACGAGGCGCTTCAGTCGGTCGGCCTGTGGTGGTTCTTCCGTGAGGCGTACTATTGCGCGGTGTTGACTTTCTCGCTCAACACCGCTGCGTATCAGGCGGAGATCCTGCAAGGGTCGATCTCATCGGTGCCGCGCGGCCAGCGCGAGGCGGCGCAATCGCTCGGGCTGAAGCCGATCGTCACCTTCTTCAAGGTCACCTTGCCGCAGGCTCTGATCGTGGCGCTCAGGCCCTATGGCAACGAAGTGATCTTGATGATCAAGGGCTCAGCCATCGCCAGCGTCATCACCGTCTTCGACCTGATGGGCGAAACCCGCCTCGCCTTCGCCCGCTCGTTTGATTTCCAAGTCTATTTGTGGGCGGCGATCTTGTATTTGGCTATGGTGGAAGTTATTCGCCGCCTGTGGGACGTGCTGGAAAAGAAATTGACGCGGCATTTGGTGAGGTGAGGTTGTATTAAATCTGAATTGGGATTTGGCAACAGTATTCGGTTCTATGATAGGATTTCGAGCCCCTTGCGCCCCCTCTCCCTGTCCCTCCCCCGCCAAGGGGGAG
>CALSBD010000060.1:0-9934 GCA_943373055.1 Rhizobium sp. Q54 | reverse complement strand
GATCGACGCCAGGCAGCGCGGCAGCCGGGCCTCTTCGTTCAAGGTGATGATGGTGACGCTCAGTGGGGTCATGGCGAGACGGTCTAACCCAAGGCGGGCTCAGAGAAAACCCGCGACATCGCGGCTTTAGAGCGTGATCCCAATAAGTGGAAACCGGTTATTGGGTAAAGATCACGCGTAAACATAAACTTAGAGCGCCGATCTGATGCAATCAGATCGAATAGCGCTCTAGCGTTCCCGGATCGGCAGCGCCGGGGTGTCCTTGATGGTTGCCACGACAATCCGGCTTTCCACATCGGACACGAGATCGGAATCAAGCAACTTCGAGCGCAGGAATTCGTCATAGCTCTTGATGTCGCGGGTGACGACCTTGAGGAGATAGTCGACCGCCCCGGTGATGCGCTCGCACGTCATCACCTCCGGCCAATCACGCACCCGCTTGTCGAACGCTTCCATGTTGGCCCGGCTCGGCAGCGCGAGCTTCACGAACGTGTAGACCGCGAACTCAAGGCCCACCGCCTCGCGATCAACCAGCGCGGTGATCTGGCGCACGATGCCGAGATCCTTCAGCCGCTTCAGCCGGCGCCAACAGGGTGTCTGGCTCAGCCCCACGCTGGCGGCGAGATCAGCCACCGACTGCGAGGCATCCCGCTGCAGCGCGCGCAACAACCGGATGTCAAAAGCGTCAAGAGAATTATTCTCCAAACTGTCGCTCATTGGGATGAAACCATTCGATAGAACCGATTAGGACAACAGGATAGCACAGTTCTTTCTCTAAAATGGGATAAAATGAACGAAATCAATCAATCGAGGCTGACGGCGAGTAGGGCGGCGGTTGGCGGCGAGGAGGCTCGGGGCGCGGACCCGGGAAGCGACGATGACACATGTGGCGCGCGCGGTAACTCTCGACGACAAGTATGAGCTGGAAACCGGCACGGCCTACATGACCGGCATCCAAGCCCTGGTCCGCCTGCCGCTGGATCGCATCCGGCTTGATCGCGCCAAGGGCTGGCACACCGCTGGGTTCATTTCCGGCTATCGGGGCTCGCCGCTCGCCGGCTACGACCAACAGCTCACCCAGGCAAAGAAGACGCTCGCCGCCCATGACGTGGTGTTCCAGCCCGGCATCAACGAGGAACTGGGCGCCACCGCCGTGTGGGGCTCCCAAAAGACTGGCCTCCATGGCGCCGGCAGCCGCTTCGAGGGGGTCTTCGGCCTGTGGTACGGTAAAGCACCCGGGGTTGACCGCTGTGGCGACGTCTTCAAGCACGGCAATCAGTCCGGCACCGCCGACAAGGGCGGTGTTTTGGCGATCGCCGGCGACGATCATCTCGCCAAGTCCTCCACGCTCGCCTGCCAGTCCGAACACGCCTTCATCGACGCCGAGATGCCGGTGTTCAATCCGGCCGATTTGCAAGACGTGCTCGACTATGGCCTTCACGCGCTGGAGGCCTCGCGCTTCGCTGGCGTGTGGACCGCGTTGATCGCGCTCGCTGACACCATGGACTCCTCGGGCATCGTCGATGTGTCGCGCGACCGCCTGCAGTTCGTGCGCCCGCGCGACGAAAGCGATCCGCGCCTGGTCGCCTCCATCAACAAGCCGATGCTCTTGAAGACCCGGCTCGACAACGAAATGCTCCTGCGCGAGGTGCGCCTGCCGGCCGCTCAGGCCTATGTGCGGGCCAATGGGCTTGATCGCATTCGCTTCGGCGCGCTGGTGCGTCCGCGCATCGGCATCGTGGCGACGGGCAAGGCCTATCGCGACCTGTGCCAAGCGCTGGAGCTTCTCGGCCTCACCGAAGCGCGCGCCCGCGAGTTGGGGGTGGCCGTCTATAAGGTCGCCATGCCTTGGCCGCTGGAGCCGATGGCCATGTCCTCGTTCGCCCGCGGTCTTGATCGCCTGCTCGTGGTGGAGCACAAGCGCTCGGTCATGGAAGGCCAGATCAAGGAACTGATGTTCCATTGGCCCGCCTATCAGCGCCCGACCGTGTGGGGCAAGTCGAAGCCGGAGGGCACGCCGTTCCTGTCGTCGATCCGTGAGCTGGGGGCAGCCGACATCGTGCCCGCGCTCCTCGCATTCCTGCCGGAGATCGCCGAAGACCAGGCCATGCGCGCGGTCGCCGATCGGTTGGTGCAGCAGGCCATGTGGGCGGCGGGCAACGCGTCGGATGCCAAGCGCTCACCGTTCTTCTGCTCGGGGTGCCCGCACAACACCTCCACCAAGACGCCCGAAGGCGCCCGCTCGCTTGCCGGCATCGGTTGCCACGCCATGACCGAACTCGCTGAGCGCACCACGGATGGTCTCTCCGCCATGGGCGGCGAGGGCGTCGCGTGGGTGGGCCAGTTCGCCTTCTCCAATGACCAGCACGTCTTCGCCAATCTGGGTGACGGCACGTATTTCCATTCCGGCTCGCTCGCCATCCGCCAGGCCGTCGCCGCCAAGGCGCCGATCACCTACAAGATTCTCTACAATGACGCCGTTGCCATGACCGGCGGCCAGCGGCTCGATGGTCAAATGACCGTTGCCCAGCTCACCTGGCAGCTCCATGCGGAGGGTGTGGAGAAAATCGTCGTTGTCTCCGAGCGCCCGCAGCTTTACGGCCGCTCCGCCGGTCTTGCCCCGTTCGTGCCGGTGGTGCCGCGCGAGGAGGTAATCACCGTCCAAGAAGAGCTGAGCCGCCATCGTGGCGTGTCGGTCATGATCTATGACCAGACCTGCGCGGCTGAAAAGCGCCGCCGTCGTAAGAAGAAGACCTACGAGGATCCGAACCGCCGCCTGTTCATCAATGATCGGGTCTGCGAGGGCTGTGGTGATTGCTCCGTGCAGTCGAATTGCTTGTCGGTCGAGCCGAAGAACACGGCCTTTGGCCAAAAGCGCAAGATCAACCAGTCGTCCTGCAACAAGGACTTCTCCTGCGTGAAGGGCTTCTGCCCGTCATTCGTGTGGGTGGAGGGGGCTGGCCTCAAGACCGCGTCGACCTCGGTCGATTTTGTCGCCATGGCGCAGAAAATCGCCTTGCAGACCATCGAGCCGCTCACCGCCACGCGCAATCTGTTGATCGCCGGTATTGGCGGCACGGGGATCACCACGGTCGCCGCTGTGCTGGCGATGGCCGCTCACGTCGATGGCGTGAACACCTTGACGCTGGATATGACGGGCCTTGCCCAAAAGGGCGGTCCCGTCACCTCCCACGTCCGCTTCGCGCCCAAGGCGACAGCGATCCAGGGTCCGCGTATTCCGGCCGCCTCGCTCGATGTGCTGATCGCCGCCGACATGCTGGTGGGCGCGGGCGCCGAGACGCTGGCGGTGATGAACCCTGAGCGCACCGTGACGGTCGCCAATGGCCGCGTTGCGCCGACCGCGGAGTTCGTGCTGCGCCAGACCCAGTCGTTCGAAGCCGCGAAGCTCGCCAAGACCTTGCGCGAAGCGTCGCGCGACAGCTTGTTCACCGACGCGGCGGGCACGGCCGAAGCGCTGCTGGGCGATGCGCTCTATGCCAACATGCTGCTGGTGGGCGCGGCCTGGCAGATGGGCCACCTGCCGCTCTCCTTCGAGGCGATCGAGACCGCGATCCGGCTCAACGGCGCCGCGGTGTCGAAGAACCTGCAAGCGTTCGCCTGCGGCCGGCTCGCCGCCGCCGCGCCGTTTGAACTGGACGCGCTGCGCCCCAAATCGTCCGCGCCGAAGCCGATGGCGCTTGCCGAGCGCATCGCGTTCCTGGAGGGCGAGCTCACCGCCTATCAGGACGCGGCCTACGCGGCCACCTTCCGCGCCGCCATTGACCCGGTGGTCGCCGCTGACACCACCGCCGACAAGCGCGTCGCCCGCGCCGTGGTGGATAACGTCTACAAGGCAATGGCCATCAAGGACGAGTATGAAGTGGCCCGCCTTTATGCGGACCCCGCCTTCAAGGCGAAGCTCGCCGAGGAGTTTGAAGAGGGCGCTAAGCTCAAGGTGATGCTCTCACCGCCGCTTTTGGCGCGCCTCGATCCGGCAACCGGCCGTCCGCGCAAGATGGCGTTCGGCCCGTGGGTGTTCACACTGTTTGACTGGATGCACAAGGCGAAGCGGGTGCGCGGCACCGCGCTTGATGTGTTCGGTTATACCCATGAGCGCAAGATGGAGCGGGCGTTGCGCGACCGGGCCCTCACCGATGCCGCTTTGATCGCCAAGCGCCTCGCGCAGGGCGTCGATACCGCCACCTATCAGCGGCTGATCGATCTCGCGCGCATCCCCGACGAGATCCGTGGCTTCGGCCCGGTCAAGGCGGAGAAGGCGAAGGCAGCGGACGCCAAACGCACGCGCCTGTTGGCCGAGCTCGCTCAAGCCTCCGCCGCGCCGGTCGAGCGGCCGGTGGCGGTCGCGGCGGAGTGACCGGCCGCGGGGAGGGGACGGCTCAGGCCGTCTCCAGGCTCTCCACCACCACATTGGCGTTGGTGTAGACACAGATGTCGGCCGCGATCGCCATCGCCTTGCGCGCGATCGCCTCGGCGTCCATGTCGGTGTCGATGAGCGCGCGCGCGGCGGCCAGCGCATAATTGCCGCCCGAGCCGATCCCCATCACACCGCCTTCCGGCTCCAGCACGTCGCCCGTGCCGGTCAGCACCAGGCTGACGGCCGGGTCGGCCACCAACATCATGGCTTCAAGCCGGCGCAAGTAACGGTCGGTGCGCCAATCCTTGGCCATCTCCACCGCGGCACGCAGAAGCTGCTGCGGGTATTGCTCAAGCTTCTTTTCCAGCCGCTCAAACAGCGTGAACGCATCCGCCGTCGAGCCCGCGAAGCCGGCGATCACCTCGCCCTTGGCAAGCGGGCGCACCTTTCGAGCGGTCGATTTAATCACCGTCTGTCCGAGCGACACCTGCCCATCCCCCGCGATCACCACGCGCCCGCCCTTGCGCACGGTGATGATGGTGGTGCCGTGCCACGGGCCATAGGGCGAGGTCTCGGACGTCATCGAAGCATTCCTTTCCTTGGATCGCTTCGATGTAGGAGGCCGGAGCGGCAAGTGCAATGAGGAAATAATTGGATAAAGCTCCACAGTATATCCGTACTGGCGCCAGTCTCCCCTTCTCCCCTCGCGGGAGAAGGTGGCGCGCAGCGCCGGATGAGGGGGAGCGACAGACACCAACAAATGTATTGTTGAAGATTACCCCTCATCCGCCCCTTCGGGGCACCTTCTCCCGCAAGGGGAGAAGGGAAGGGATACGAAGAGAGGAGGGAAAAATAAATTTATAGCCTTACCCTAAAATCTTTGACACGACTTTCGCAGTGTAGTCCACCATCGGGATCACGCGGGCGTAATTGAGGCGGGTTGGGCCGATGACGCCGAGGATGCCGATCACGCGCTGGTCCTTGTCGCGGAAGGGCGAGACGACCAGGGATGATCCAGACAGGGAAAACAGCTTGTTTTCCGTGCCAATGAAGATGCGCACACCATCGCCGGTTTCCGCGTGGCCAAGCAGCTGCACGAGGTCGCGGTTGCGTTCCAGGTCGTCGAACAGGACGCGGATGCGCTCCAGATCCTCCGCCGCCTTCAGATCATCCAAGAGGTTGGCGCGGCCGCGCACGATCAGTTGGCGAGGTCGGCCGGCTTCCGCGCCGGCCCAAGTGGCAAGGCCCGTGTCGACGACGCGCTTGGTGAGTTCGTCAAGCTCTCGCTCAAACTCCTGATGCCGCGCCTGCATGGCCTGGCGCGCCTCGCTCAAGGTGCGCCCGCGCATCTGGCTGTTGAGGAAATTCGCCGCCTCGCTCAGGCTGGAGCTTGGCATCTCCGGCACAAGGTCGATCAGCCGGTTCTCCACCGAGCCATCCTCGCCGACGAGCACCACGAGGCCCTTGCGCGGTTCGAGCCGAACGAACTCCACGTGCTTGAGCCGCAGGTGATCGGATTTGGTTGAGAGCACCACGCCCGCGCCGCGTGACAGGCCGGAGAGAAGCTGGCTTGCCTCCGTCAAGACTTGGTCGGCATTGAGCGCCCGGCCGGAGGCGCGCACCTCCGCGTCGATGCGCCCGCGCTCATCGGCGGTCAGGTCGCCGATCTCCATCAGCGCGTCGACGAAGAACCTGAGCCCCGTTTCGGTCGGCTTGCGGCCCGCCGACACATGGGGCGCGTAAATGAGGCCGGCTTCCTCCAGATCCTGCATGACATTGCGCACGGACGCCGGCGACAACGCCATCGGCAGGATCTTGGAGATATTGCGCGACCCGACCGGCTCGCCGGTCTCCAGATAGCTTTCCACGATGCGCCGGAAAATCTCCCGCGACCGTTCGTCCAAGTCACGCAGCGGCGTCGTGGCCGGAGGGGACTTTGGCATGTTCACGTGTTTTCCCCATCACGCTTGAAGAAAGACCCCACTCTTGCGCCGACGGCCTTCTGGCCGATCAGCGCATCCCCTTCAGAATTGGGTGAATTTCGCCAAACGGCAAGTCGCATCAGCGGTTCGTGAAGCGCGGCTGGCGCTTTTCAACAAACGCCGTCATGCCTTCCTTCTGGTCGGCGGTGGCAAACAGGGCATGGAACACCCGCCGCTCAAAGCGCAGGCCCTCGGCGAGCGAGGTTTCGTCGGCCCGGTTGACGCATTCCTTCGCCATCATGGCCGCGCCGAGCGACATGTCGGCGATGGTGGTGGCGGCTTCGAGCGCGATCTGCAAGAGGTCGTGGGCGGGCACCACGCGGGCAACAAGACCCGAGCGCTCGGCCTCGGCCGCGTCCATCAAACGGCCGGTGAGGCACAGGTCCATCGCCTTTGCCTTGCCGATCGCGCGGGTGAGGCGCTGCGTGCCGCCGGCGCCGGGGATGACGCCGAGCTTGATCTCCGGCTGGCCGAACTTGGCCGTTTCAGCCGCGATGATGAAGTCGCACATCATGGCCAGCTCGCAGCCACCCCCCAACGCAAAGCCGGACACCGCCGCGATGATCGGCTTGCGGGCGCGCGCCAGGCCGTCCCACGAGGTGATGAAGTCATCGAGGTAAGTCTGCGGGAAGGAGAGGCCCGCCATCTCCTTGATGTCCGCGCCGGCTGCGAACGCCTTCTCCGAGCCGGTGATGACAATGCAGCCGATCACCGGGTCCTTCTCGAAGCCCATCAGCGCGCAGTTGAGCTCGCCGATCAGGGCTGAGTTCAAGGCGTTGAGCGCCTTGGGCCGGTTGAGAGTGATCAAGCCAACCTTGCCGCGCGTTTCGACGATGATGGAATCGTAGGACATCGATGTCTCCCAAATGAGGCGCTAGCAGTCCGCGAGCGGATGGTTGGCCGAAGGATCAGCGGTGAATCGGTAGCAAGCCGAGGCTGGCCGCGCAATTCACCGCTGGCAGGTGGCGCAAAAGAACGTCGAGCGGTTCGATTGCACCAGGCGCTCCACCTGGCCCCGACAGCGCGGCGTGCGACACGGCTCGCCCTCACGGTCGTAGACGTTGAAGGCGTGCTGAAAATAACCAAGCTCACCCGAGGTTTGCATGTGATCGCGCAGCGACGAGCCGCCCGCGGCGATCGCTTCGGTCAACACCGCGCGGATCGCGTCGGCGAGCCGCTCGGCCTTCACGGTCGGGCTGCCATCGGCCTTGGCGAGCGTGGACGCCTCGCGCGTGGGCGCGAGCCCCGACCGCCACAGGGCCTCGCACACATAGATATTGCCAAGGCCGGCAATCAGCGACTGGTCCAACAGCGCCGCCTTTAGGTTAGTCCGCTTGTCGGCGAACAGCCGCGCGATCAAGGCGCCGTCGAGCGCATTGCCAAGCGGCTCGATGCCGATCGATTTCATCAGCGGATGTTCGTGAAGGTTCGCTGACGGCGTCATCACCATGAAGCCGAACCGGCGCGGATCATTATAGGTCACCGTCGCCGGCCCCAGCGCGCCGCCATGGACCTCGAACACCACGTGGTCATGGGCCGAGAGCTTGGAGCGCTCGTGGTGAAACAACCCCGGTGTCTGGCCGTCCTCGCCCTTCGGCGCCACACGAAACGAGCCCGACATGCCCAGATGCATGATCAAGCTCTCGTCTGTCGACAAGGTGGCAATCAGATACTTCGCCCGCCGCGACAGGCTGGTGATCGTGGCACCCACCACGCGGTCGGCGAACCGATCGGGGAGCGGAAAGCGCAAGTCCGGCCGCCGCTGGTCAAGCGCCTCTACGCGCGCGCCTTCCAGCGCGGGCGCCAGGCCTCGGCGAACGGTCTCGACCTCGGGTAACTCAGGCATGAAGCGTCCGTCTTGTTGCGTCGGCGCTCATAGCGATGGGGTGAGCGGCAAGGCCCGCGTCCGAGGACCGGTGATCTCCCACAGGAATCCACCGACCACGCACCGACGCGCCGAGCTATAGCCCAGCGCGCCCGGATCAGCCACCCGGTTTGCCGGCTGTCTCTAGCGTGGCAAGCGGAGGAAACGTCACCTCACTGAGCCGCAGGCCGCTCGGCGGTCTCCCCGTCCGGCGCGTCGGCGATGTCGTCGCCATGCGCGATCACGTCGGCCACTCGCAGCATCACGTCCATGATGGCCTCGTCGTCATGGCTTGTCTTGACCGAGAAGCCGAGCGCCTCGCACACCTTCAGCATGGTGCGGTTCTCGCGCAGCACCTCGCCCTTGACGATCTCGATGCCGTCCGCCTTCGCCCACTCGATGATGAGCTGCATCAGCTTCCAGCCGAGCCCAACGCCTTTGAGGTTGGAGCGCACCAGGATCGCGTACTCGCCGGTCTTGTGGTCGGGGTCGGCATGCAGGCGCACGACACCCATGAGATCCCCGGTCGTGGGATCAAATGCGCCCAGCGCCATCGCGCGGGCATAGTCGAGCTGAGTGAGCTTGGCGAGGAAGGCGTGGGAGAAATCCTTGATGGGCGCGAAGAAGCGCAGCCGCAAATCCTCCGGCGTGATGTGCTTGAAGAAATCCGCGAACGCCGGCTCATCCTCCGGCCGCACCGGGCGCACGATGACCGTGCTGCCGTCCTTGAGCGGGAGAAGGCGTTCCCATTCCTTCGGATAGGGCCGGATCGCCAGCCGCGGATGGCCGAACTTGCCCGGACGCTCAGGTGCAGGTGCAATCCGCACCCGGCTATCGAGGGCAAGAACGCCCTGGTGGTCGGCGATGATCGGATTGAGGTCGATCTCGCGTACCTCGGGGATGTCGGTGGCAAGCTGGGATAGCTTCACGAGCGTGAGCGCGATGGCGGTCACGTCCGCCGGCGGCGTTGAGCGATACCCCGCCAAGAGCTTGGCAACCGCCGTGCGCTCGATGAGCCGGCGCGCGAGGTTCATATCGAGCGGCACGAGATCAAGCGCGCGGTCGACAATCACCTCCACCGCGCGCCCGCCGCGGCCGAACACGACGACCGGGCCGAACACGGGATCATCCGCCAACCCGCAAATGAGCTCGATCGACCCCTTGCGGTCGATCATCGGCATCACGATCACGCCTTCGATCGTCTTATCGGGATGGGCCGCGCGGATACGGTCGATCATGCCGTTTGCGGCGGCTTCCACTTGGCCCGGTGTCTTGAGATCAAGAACAACGCCGCCCGTATCCGACTTGAAGGGGAGATCCGGCGAGGCAACTTTGACGACCACCCGCTCGTGGGTGGCGAACAACACCCGCGACCGTTCCGCGGCGTCCGCGCCCGTCTGGGCGTACAGCATCGGCGCGACCGAGATGTCATACGCTTCCAACAAATCCCGCACGTCGCGCGGCGACAGCCAAGCCCGACCCGCGGCGAGCGCGGTCGTCACAATCGCCCGCCCGCGCGCGGCATCGGGCGTAAAGTCGGCCGGCATGGATTGCGGGATGGCCATCAGGCTTTCCTGGGCCTCCGAATAGCGGGTCAGGAAGCGGAATGACTTGACCGCCTCTTCCGGCGTTGCATGGCAGGGCACGCCCGCCTCTTCCAGGATCTCACGAGGCCCAGCGCGCTCATCAAGCAGCGCGGCCAGGATGGCCCGC
>CALSBD010000059.1:0-9943 GCA_943373055.1 Rhizobium sp. Q54 | reverse complement strand
ACCCATCCGGTGAGCGATGTTTGGCGGATGGGGCGGGGGAAATCAAGCCGGTGATTGCGGGGAGGGCGATCCATGGCAGCGTCTGGCACGCGGGCGCGTCGGGCCGCGGCGGTACACGTGCTTGGCGGACTGGGCTGATGCGCTGCACTTTGTGGCCGTCCGCCCGGTGGCTCGAGCGCGGGCCCGAACGCGGCCGAGAGCGGATCACAGCACTGCGCGCAATAGACGGAACCACCGATATTGTGCCGCTTGATCGTTGAGCCGCAGCCTCGGTGAGGCGGCGTGCGAGCGTATCAAGACGCGGTAACAGCCTTGGCGTGGCCCGCATCAAGGGTGGCGAGCGGGCCGCAGCGAGGCCGTGTGGCCCCTCAGGGGGATGCTCGGATCACCGCCAAATCCCTTCACAAAAGGGAGAGAATGCGGTGATCGCCTGATCCGGGGATTTACTTGCACTCGTAACGATCCCACATGGTGATGACGATGTCGCGGTGGCTGCCGGACACGGCGCTGGTGTGTGGGCCCCCCCGGGCCGACCCGGCTCCTGGCAGCTGCCTGAGGTCGCCCGGCCTCTGCCGCCGCGGGTCGCTCGCCAGACGACAAAAGATCGGAGAGACAATATGACGGGTTTCAACGCGCTTTCGAAGCTGGGCTTGGCCGTGGCCGGGCTGGCGTTTACCGCGCCGGCGATGGCGGATGTTTTGAAGGGCGAGGCGATTGATCAGACGGTGCGCGGTAAGCGCATTTATCTTGCCACGCCGTTTGGCGGTGAATTCCCGCTCAATTATCGCCCCAATGGTCGCGTTGACGGCGATGGCGAGGCGTTGGGCCTGGGGCGGTTGATGCGCCCGCAGGATTCGGGTCGCTGGTGGGTGCGCGAGAATCGGCTGTGCCAGCAGTGGTCCACCTGGGAGCAAGGCCAGACCTATTGCTTCACTTTGCGCAAGACCGGCCCGCGCTCCCTCGCTTGGGTGCGCAATGATGGGCTGGAAGGCACCGCCCGCATCGGCAACTGAGCCGCGATCTTAACGCGCGCTTCACCACGTTGGAAAGTTTCGTCGGTGTGGCGTGCTTTCACGCCCAAGCTTTGCCCCAAACGGGCCGCTTCCTCATTCCCAGGCGATTGGGGTTAATCGCACGGTAAGGACGGCGGGACGAATCATCCCGCCATCCACGTGGGACGCGGGAAGGGGTTGGGCATGGGGTTGAAGACGAGCCGGCACATCATGACGATGGCCGGGATCGCGTGTGCCGCTATGGTGTTGGCGGGCTGCGCGGGCTCACCGTCGAGCCGCTCCGGACGCACCGTCGCCACGGACGGTGGCGTGGATCCCAAATATGGCGTGACCGCCAGCCGGCGCGTCGTCGAAGCCGGCAAGCCGATCCCGCGCGGCGGTGGCCGCAATCAGATTGGCCGCCCCTATACGATCGCCGGTAAGCGCTATGTCCCGCGTGAAGAGCTCGGCTATGATCGCACCGGCGTCGCTTCGTGGTATGGCGCCGATTTCCACGGCCGTTTGACGGCCAATGGCGAGATCTACGACAAGACGGCGCTGTCGGCGGCCCACACCACCATGCCGCTGCCGTCCTATGCGCGGGTCACTAACCTGGCCAACGGCAAGTCGGTCATCGTGCGCGTCAATGACCGCGGGCCTTATCACGGCAACCGCATCATCGACCTGTCGCAAAAGGTCTCCGAGCTCCTCGATTTCCGCCACCGTGGCCTCGCTCGCGTGCGCGTCCAATATGTCGGCCGGGCATCCACCGAGGGCTCCGACGACCGGCTCTTGTTGTCGTCGTTCCGCGAGGGCGGCGGCACGTCGGTCGATGCGGATCGGCGCCTGATTGCCCAAGGCTATCGCGGCGGGGTGTCGGTCGCCTCGCTCGATGGGCCCGTGCCGGTGGCCGCCCGCCCGCCGGTGACCTTGCCGCCGATTGATGCGGTGACGGCGCCCGCACCCGTCGCCGGGCGTGCGATCGCCGCGGCCCCCGCGGCCGTTCAGCCGGCGCCGGTCGTTGTCGCCAGCGCTCTTGCCCCCGCACGACCGCAGCCGAGCGCCACCGGCGTGCTGCCGCCTGTGCAGCCGGCCGCCACGGCCGCGCCGTTGGTGATCGCACCCTTGCCCAAGCCGACGTCGTCGTCGGCTGATGTCATTGCCCGCGATTTGCCGCCCGCCGTTGGGGGGCCGCTCGTGCTGTTGCCCGGCGGCTTGCCGCCTGTGCAGGCGGTGGCGCCCGCCGTGCAGCCGGCCGCGCTCGCGCCCTTACCGCCTGGCTTCCAGGTTGGCCCGCAACCGGTGTTGCGACCCTCCTTGCCGTCGTCCTATGCGGCCACCGCCCCGGTGGAAGATGCGTTCGCCGCGTTTGATCAGATGAGCGCCGGCATCCCCCCGCGCGAACTCGTTGCCGCCCTTTTGAAGGTGGCGCCAAACCGGGCACGGCCAACGGTTGATCGTAGCGTAAGCAGCCGGTAAACATCCCCATCCGACACGATCGGGCGCGGCTGGGGCCGCGGGGGGCGAAAACCGGGGAGTACACGCCGTGTTCGGGCGTCTGACAGGATTTACGACTGCGCGGCGCGTTGTCGGCGCGATCGCGGTGATGCTTTGCCTTATGGCGCCACCGGCGCGCGCGGCCACGATCGACACCACGATCCCGTTCGTGATGCTGATCGATTTCGCCACCGGCAATGTGCTTTATGAGAAAAAACCCAATGATCGCTTTGCGCCCGCGTCGGTCGCCAAGATCATGACGGCGGCCGTGGTTTTTGAGCGCATCAAGGCCGGTCAGCTCACATTGGAACAAACCTTCCCGATCAGCGTGCATGCCTGGCGCACCGGTGGCGCGCCCTCGCGCACATCCACCATGTTCGCCCCGGTCAATTCGCAGGTGAGCGTACACGACCTGCTGCGCGGGCTCATCATCCACTCGGCCAATGACGGCGCCATTGCGCTGGCCGAAGCAGTCGCCGGTTCTGAGGAGCAGTTTGCCACCCTCATGAACGAGAAGGCCGCCAAGCTTGGCATGACCGGCTCGGTATTCGGCAATCCCACCGGCCTGCCGCACCCCAAGATGGTGTCGACCGCCCGTGATTTGGCGACGCTGGCGCGCCACGTGATTGCCACCTATCCTGAGTTTTTCGAGATTTATGGCACCCGTGAGTTCACGTTCAACAATATCCGTCAGCAAAACCGCAATCCGCTGTTGGGCGATTTTGCCGGCGCTGATGGCATGAAGACCGGCTTTATCCGCGAGTCGGGCTACAATCTGGTGGCGACCGCCAAGCGCGAGGATACCCGGCTCATCTTGGTCGTGGCAGGCGCCAAGGACGCCAAAGAGCGTGAGGCGGAAGCCAAGAAGCTGCTTGCCTGGGGTTTTGAGACCTTCGAGCTCGTCCCGCTGGTCGCCGATGGCGCCCAAGCGTTTGACGTGCCCGTCTATGGTGGCGTGGCGCCCGTGGTGGCCGGCATCGCGCCGGAAGGCGTCAAGGTCTTCGTCGCCAAGGGCAGCCGCGATAAGCTTTCCGCCAAGCTTGTTTATCGGGGCCCGTTGCAGGCGCCCATCACCAAGGGCCAAGTGCTTGGCGCCATCGACGTCTATCTCGACGATCGCAAGATAGGCTCCGCGCCGGTGATCGCCGGGGCGGATGTGGCGCGCGGCGACATTATGAGCCGGGCCCGTGACGCCATTGGCCACATCCTTCTGGGCTGGTTGTGAGCGGTGCCGCCTGAACCCGACCCCTCTGCTTTGCCCCATGCCGCGCGCGCCGCGCGTGGCCGGTTCATCACGCTGGAGGGCGGTGAGGGGGCGGGCAAGTCGACCCAGATTCGCATCTTGCGAGGGCGGCTGGAGGCGTTGGGGCTTGCGGTCGTCGCCACCCGGGAGCCGGGCGGCTCGCCGCGTGCCGAGGCGATCCGCGAGGCGTTGTTGTCCGGCAAGGCCGAAGCCGCCGGTCCCGAGGCGGAGACCGCGCTGTTTGCCGCCGCTCGCGCTGATCATGTCGCCACGCTGATCGCGCCTGCCTTGGCGCGCGGCGCCTGGGTGCTGTGCGATCGGTTTGCCGATTCCACCCGCGTGTATCAGGGGCTGGCGGGCGTTGACCACAAGCTCATCCGCGCGCTTGAGCGCATGGCGGTCGGCGCGCACCGACCCGACCTGACGCTGATCCTCGATATCCCTGCCAAACTTGGCCTACAGCGCGCGGCGGTTCGGCGCGGGGCGGAGGCGGCCGACCGCTTTGAGAAAGACGGGCTTGCCATCCACGAGGCCCGCCGCGACGCGTTTTTAGCCATTGCCGCCGCCGAGCCCGACCGGGTGACAGTAGTGTCGGCGGACGGTACGCCCGAGGCGGTCGCCGAGCGTATTTGGTCGGTCATTGAGGCGCGCTTCCGCGATGCCTTGCCGCCCGGGCCGGCGCCGTCACTTTAAGCGGGCACGACGCAATTGGAGGCTTCCCGCGCTTGCCGTCGCCATGCCAAAAGGAGGGTGAGCCGGGATCACGGTCGCACGCCGACCCGCGGGGAGGGATCCAATACACCATGGCGAAGCGGGCGCTGGAGGTTGATCAGCCGCTTGATCCCGATGCGATCGAGGGCATCCCGCTGCCGCGCGAAACCCCGTGGCTGTCTGGTCAGACCGCAGCGGAGGACACCATCCGCGCCGCGATCGCCGGTGGGCGTTTTCATCATGCGTGGCTGCTGACGGGGCCGAAGGGCATCGGCAAGGCGACATTGGCGTTTCGCGTCGCCCGGTTTTTATTGTCCCATGGCGAAACGTTTCCGATCCCCGGCACCGGCCTGGAGATTGACTTGACGTCTCCCACCGCCCGCAAGATCGCGGCCGGCGCGCATCCCAATATCTTGCATCTGCAGCGACCGTGGGACGACAAGGCCAAGCGGTTCAAGACCGAGCTGTCGGTCGATGCGATCCGCCGCACCACGGAGTTCTTCGGCCAAACGGCGGCCGTGCCGGGCTTTCGCATCGCCATCGTCGATGCCGCTGACGACATGAATGCCAGCTCCGCCAACGCGCTGTTGAAAATCCTGGAAGAGCCGCCTAAACGCTCGCTGTTCTTCGTGCTTGCCCATGAGCCGGGCCGATTGCTGCCCACGATCCGCTCACGCTGCCGTCGCTTGCCGCTTGCCCCGCTCTCGGAAGCGACCTTGCGGGCCGAGATGGAGCGGCTGATCGTCGATGCAGCGCCGGTGGATCGGGTCGAGGCGGCGGGCCTGGCGGGCGGCAGCTTGCGACGGGCCCTGATCCTGGCGCGAGGCGGCGGGCTGGAGATCGCCCGCGAGACCCGCGCCCTCATCAAGGCACTGCCGTCGGTCGATCCGGTCGCCATCCAAAAGCTCGCCGACCGCGTTGCGCTTAAGGGGGCGGGCGACGCCTTTGAAGTGTTTGGCGAAACGGTGCGCCAAGCGCTGCATGCGCGCGCCACCACCACGGCACACCGCGCCACCGCCGCAGCCACGCTGGAGGCCTGGGACACCGTCAATGAGACGCTCGCCATGAGCGATATCTACAATCTGGATCGCAAGTCCGCCGTGCTTTCGGTCTTCCGCGCGCTCACTGAGGCGGCCCGTTGATCTGAACGGCCAAACAGCGCGGCCGGACGGATCCCATCGCGCCGGGGCTTTGACTTTCCCGACCGTTCGACTAAGACGGGCCCGCCGGCTCGGTCTGGGAGCTGGTTTTGAGGAACGGGTTCTACCGTGAGAGATGGCGGACGATTGGGAGCCGCGATCGAGGTTTTGACCGAGATCGAGGGGCGGCGCCGGCCAGTGGCCGACGCGTTGAAAGAGTGGGGCTTGGCGCATCGGTTCGCCGGCTCGGGAGATCGCATTGCGATCGGCAATCTTGTTTATGACGTCTTGCGCTGCCGCGCGTCGCTCGCCCACCGGGCAGGGGATGCAAGTCCACGCGCTTTGGCGCTGACGGCCTATGCGGTTGCCTGGGGCCACGGGCTCGACGGGCTCGATCGGGCGCTCGCCGATCCGCACGCACCGCCCCCCTTGAGCGCGGCCGAGCGACAAGCGCTCGCGCGCCCTGACCCGTTCGCCGATGCGCCGCTTGCGGTGCGGGCCGATATCCCCGAATGGCTCGCGCCCTCGTTCGAGCGCGTGTTCGCCCGCGAGGCGGAAGCGGAGGGGCGGGCGCTTGCCGAACGGGCGCCGATCGATTTGCGCGTCAACACGCTCAAATCCTCCCGCGCGGCGATGCTTGACGAACTCTCCCACCTCAAGGCGACCGCGACACCCTTCGCGCCCAATGCCTTGCGCGTGCCGGTCGGGGTGGGGCCAGCCAAGCCGCCGCACATTCAGTCCGAGCCGGCGTATAAGAAGGGCCTGATCGAAATCCAGGACGAAGGCAGCCAGATTGCCGCCGCCTTGGCGCACGCTGAGCCGGGCGAACTGGTGCTCGATTTATGCGCGGGCGCCGGCGGCAAGACGCTCGCCATGGCCGCTGAGATGCAAAATCGCGGCACCATCCACGTCTTTGATGCTGACAAGCGCCGCTTCGGCGACTTGTTTGAGCGGCTGGAGCGCGCCGCGGTGCGCCTTGTCGACATCCGCCATCCCGACCGTCCCGATTCGCTCGTGCCGTTGGAAGGCCGCATGGACCTCGTTCTTGTTGATGCGCCTTGCACCGGCACGGGCACTTGGCGGCGCCGGCCCGATGCCAAGTGGCGCGTGGCGCCCAATGCGCTCGCCGGCCGCATGCGCGAACAAGACGAGGTGCTCACCAAAGCTGCCCGCATGGTGCGGCCCGGCGGACGGATCGTCTACATCACCTGCTCGGTGCTGCCGGAGGAAAACGAGGACCGCATTGCCGCGTTTTTGTCGCTCCATGGGGGCTTTACCGTGGAGACTCCTGGCGTGGGGACGACCGTGGACGCCGCGGTCAAGCCCTATGTGCGTGCCGCCGCGGGGCTGGGCGATGTGGTGCGCTTGACGCCGCGCACGGCCAAAACTGACGGGTTTTTCGTCGCGGTGCTGCGCAAGCGTGCGTGAACGCGTGGGGCCGGGCGGCAAGAGGGCTTGACCCTGTGCCGCCTTCCCGCTCAACTCGGCGCGCAACGCAAGACCCGCGGGGAGAGGGAATGCCCAACCGCACGACGGTGCATGTCATCATCGCTGGCAAGGTGCAGGGGGTCGGCTACCGCGCGTGGGTCGAACGACAGGCGACGTCGCTGGGGATCGACGGTTGGGTCCGCAACCGCCGCAACGGCGATGTCGAAGCGGTGTTCAGCGGCGATAAGTCGCCCGTGGACGAGATGGTCAGCCGCTGTTCGCGCGGGCCCGCCATGGCCGACGTTTCGGAGGTGCGCGTCTTGGCGACCGGCGCGCCGGTGCCGCTCGGCTTCTCCGTGCTGCCGACCGATTAAAGCGACCGTCTGGCTGAGCCGGCCAACCAAAAGCCGAGTCCCGTTTTCGTCAAAGCCATGCCATATACCGCTCACGCGCGGCGCGAGGGCGCTGCCCTAGTCGCGCGGGCTTGGAGAGGGCAGGCATGACGCACGGCGCGGTTCAACAGGCACGGTCGATCGAGGCGCTGCGCGCCGTGGTGCGCGAATGGCGCCGGGCAGGACACCGGGTCGTCCTCGTGCCGACCATGGGCGCGTTGCACTCCGGCCATCTCGCTTTGGTCGAGCGTGGCTTTCAGGAGGCCGACCGGGTCGTGGTGTCGATCTTCGTCAACCCGACGCAGTTCGCGCCCAATGAGGACTTCACCAAATATCCTCGCACCGAGGAGGCGGACCTCGCGGCCCTGGCTGAGGTCGGCGCCAATCTCGCCTTCTTGCCGCAAGTGATCGAAATGTACCCGCCAGGCGCGGCCACCACCGTGTCGCTGACCGGCCCGGCGACCGTGGGGCTGGAGGATCGCTTTCGGCCAACGCACTTCGCCGGCGTCGCCACCATCGTCGCCAAGCTGTTTTGCCAGGCGCTGCCCGATGTCGCGATCTTCGGCGAGAAAGACTATCAGCAGCTCCAGGTCGTTACCCGCATGGCGGCTGACCTCGATCTCCCCGTCAAGGTGATTGGCCACCCCACGGTGCGCGACGCCGACGGCTTGGCGCTCTCCTCGCGCAACCGCTATCTCTCGGCTGAAAACCGCGCCAAGGCCAAAGTGCTGCCCGATACGATCCGCGCCGCGATCAACGCCATGCGCGCCGGCACGCCGATCACTATTGCCATGGCCGAGGGCACCGCCCGTCTGACCGCAGCCGGCTTCGAGGTCGACTACTTGGAGACCCGCGACGCGACCACGCTTGCGCCCGTGGAGGCCTACACGCCTGACCGCCTGCGCGTGCTCGCCGCCGCCAAGCTCGGCGCAACGCGGCTGATTGATAACTGGCCGGCGTGAGAACGCCTGAGCGTGAGGTTTAGCCGCGCCCCACAAACGGCATCTTGGTTGCCATCACCGTCATGAACAGCACGTTGGCGTCCAAAGGCAGCGAGGCCATGTGGAGGACGGCGGAGGCGACGTGGGCGACATCCATGGTCGGCTCGCCCTTGATTGTGCCGTCGGCCTGCGGCACGCCGATCGCGATCTGGGCGGCCATGTCGGTCGCCGCATTGCCGATGTCGATTTGCCCGCAAGCGATGTCATACTTGCGGCCATCCAGCGCGGTCGCCTTGGTGAGGCCGGTGATCGCGTGCTTGGTCGAGGCATAGGGCGCTGAATTGGGCCGCGGCGCGTGGGCCGACACCGACCCATTGTTGATGATGCGCCCGCCGCGCGGCGATTGCGCTTTCATGATTTGAAAGGCGTGCTTGGTGCACAGGAACGGCCCGGTCAAATTGGTGTCGACAACCGCTTTCCACTGCTCATAGGTGAGGTCTTCAAGCGGAATGCCCGGCGCGGAGATGCCGGCATTGTTGAACAGGCAATCAAGCCGGCCAAACCGCGCCTTCACCGCCTCGAACAAATCTTCCACCAGATCCGGCTTGGTGATGTCGCAGGCATGGCAATAGGCCCGGTCGACCTCGACGCCGGAAGTGTAGACAACCTCCTCCATCGCCTCCGCCCGCCGCCCGGTGAGCACCACATGCCACCCCGCCTGCAAAAACGCGGTCGCAACCGCCGCGCCGATACCGGCCGAGGCTCCCGTGACAAGGGCGACTTTGGGGGTGGTCATGGAGCGCTCCGAACCTATGGCGAGACGTTGATTTTCGGTGTTGAGCGTTCAGGCTAGGCCGTTTGCCCGCTCTTGAGAAGCCTGTTTGCCGTCGTGGGTGCGGATGGAAGGATTGATCAGGAGGATAGATGGCTCTCGTTTGACGTTTTCGCTTCCACCCGTTGCGCCATCCATTGCTCATCCCACAAGCAGGGACGGCAGGAATGGCAAGAAAGATGGGCCCCACAGATAGGCAATCCAACCGTCGAAGCGAGGGCGAAGACCAATCCTCTCTGGTTCGTCAAACCGCATTTGAAAGTGCTGAACGTGCAAGCCTCACCCTACCTATCCCCCACATTGACGCCTGCCGTTGGGCTTGCCACCTTGGGGGCATGAGCCGTCGTGATCAGCTGTTTCACCGTATTGACGCCAAGACCGATGATCTCGTGGCTCTCACGCGGGATCTGGTGCGCATTCCCACCATCAATCCACCAGGTGACGCTTATACCGACTGCGCCGAGTATCTCGGCCGGCGGCTGGCGGCGCGGGGGTTTGATGTCAGCTATGTGCGCGGCCACGGCACGCCAGGCGACAGTGATCGCACGCCCCGTACCAATGTGATCGCGCGGCGCGAGGCGGCGCGGCCGGGGCCGTGCGTGCATTTCAACAGCCACATTGACGTGGTCGAAGCGGGCCACGGCTGGACGGTTGATCCGTTTGGCGGCGAGGTGCGCGATGGGCGGGTGTATGGGCGCGGCACGTGCGACATGAAGGGGGGCTTGGCCGCCTCGATCATCGCGGTGGAAGCCCTTTTGGAAGCGATCC
>CALSBD010000058.1:0-10134 GCA_943373055.1 Rhizobium sp. Q54 | reverse complement strand
AACATCCCCGTAGCGTCCATCGCCAAAGGCGACCATCCACTCGCCGAGCCAACCGGGTTGGCTCGATAGGTGCCCCGCGACCGCTGCCTGATACGCCGCACGCGCTTGTGCTTGGTCGACTCCGGACTTCAGCCGAAAAAACGACACTTCAAGTCCAAGGCCGGGCGGAAGCACGGGTCCGGTCGGCCACTGAAAGCTGAAATGGGTCATGCTGGACACCTCGGCGATCGTCTCCATGAAGGGAGCGAGGTGGGGATTGGTCATCACGCTTTGAGCGGCCGCTTCCGCGTGCGCCAGTGTTGCCCATGTCACCACATCGGCGCGATGTGTGGGATCGGCGAGTGAGATCAGCGGCTGATAGCTCACGAAGCCCGGCATGGCCTGGATATGTGGCAGCACTCCCGCTCGCGCGGTATCAGCGGTGACAGGATCGGTGACCCGATAGGTGACAAGTTCAACAACCGGTTCGGACATGGACGCGTTTCCTTTGAAGGCCAGGGGTTTCGCGGAGGTGGCCCCCGCTGCCCAAACGCGATAGCAAGGGGCTCCTGACAGAAGTTGTCAGGGTGCTTGCCGTGACCATGACCCATGAAAACGCTGCGCCTCTTTGAACTCCTTGACCGCTTACGGCGCGCACGCCAGCCGATCAGTGCGGCGACGCTGGCGCGGGAATTCGCGGTCAGCGAGCGCACCATCTATCGTGACATGGTCGCGCTACAGGCAATTGGCGCGCCGGTCGTGGGCGAGGCGGGGCTTGGCTATCAGCTGGAGGACGGCTTCTTCTTACCGCCGTTGCGCTTCGATGCCGACGAGCTCGATGCGATCCGCCTCGGGCTGCAGCTTGCCAAGGCCCGTGGGGATGCCGCGCTCAATACCGCGGCCGATCGCGCCATCGCCAAGATCGCCGCAGTGCTGGCGGGCGGCGAGGGTGATGCCTTCCAGGATGCGCCCTGGCGTGCGGTGTCAAAGGCCGCCCCGCCGGCCCCGCTGGCGTCAGATCTCCTCGTGCGCCTGCGCCAGGCCATCCGCCAGCGCACGGTGATCGCGCTCAGCTACATCGATCTCAAGGATCAGCTCAGTGACCGCGTCGCCCGACCGCTTGGGCTCACGGTGTTCGACGGCACGTGGCTGCTCACCATTTGGTGCGAAACGCGTGGCGATTTTCGCAATCTCAGGGTCGAGCGCATCACGGCACTGTCACCGCTCGACCGCCGGTTTCGGCCCGAGCGCAGCAAGCGGTTCGAGGACTACTTAAAGACCCTGGAGCCGACCGACGAGGCGCGGCCCACCCAGGCCCTCAGCTAACCCGTGACCATCACGGCGTGGGCACAATGGCGATGCCGTGGCCCTTGGGGTGCAAGCTGACCGCGCCGCCGACACTGATCGGTTCGCGATCGGCCGGAGCAATCAGGAACAGGTCGCCAAGGGCAGTGGTGATCTCGTACTCCAAGTGCTTGCCGAGATAAGACGCCGTCTTGATCGACCCGGGGATTCCGCCCGGTGCAGAGCCCAGCGCACCCAGCGTGGCCGGGGTGATCGCCAGCGCGTCGGGGCGGATCGCCACCTTCGCCGCTCCCATCGCGTGCCCGCGCGCGGGCACGCGGGTAACGGCGCCGGCAAGATCAAGCGTTGCGACGTCGCCTTCGAGCGCCGTGATGTGGCCATCGACCACATTGGCGTCACCGATGAAGTCGGCCACGAACAGATTGGCTGGCAGCTCCCACAGATCACGCGGTGTTGCCTTCTGCGCAATGCGGGCATTCGACATCACGATCACCTCGTCGGAGACCGCCAGCGCCTCCTCTTGATCGTGGGTGACGTAGACAACCGTGAGGCCGAGATCCTTTTGCAACGCGCGGATATCCTCGCGCACCTTGCGCCTGAGCCGCGCGTCGAGGTTGGAGAGCGGCTCGTCGAACAACAAGATCGAGGGCTCGAGCACGAGCGCGCGGGCGACCGCGAGATGCAAGTCGGCAAGCTTCGGCGACTTGTACTCAACGGTCAGACCTTCTTCGGCCGCCTGCAAATGTGGGTCGCCCGTGCCGCCCCACCACACATCGCCGCGCGGATTGGCGGCTTCGGCCTTGATCTGAGCCAGCGTCTCGCCCGACGACTTGCGGGTCATCTACACCTTGACGCCGGTGGCGCGCTCGAACGCCTGCACCATGGGCCGGCACCATTCTTCCTGCACCGAGCATTAGACGGTGAGCTCGCCCGACGCGGCAGCCGGGGTCGGGTTATACAGGGCAGACGTGCCTAACAGGACGGCGGAAGCCGCCATCGTCCAAATCATCTTCATGGGTTTCTCGCTCCTTGGTGTCCCTGGGCCGTCTTAGCGCGACCGTCAGCGGGGATCGTCGCATGCTGCACACACGCTGCGGTAGCGTCAACGAACATAATCAAATATCGACGTCCATTGCCATAGCCGGCTATAAATTAGCGAGCCGAGCGCCGGCCGCTCACGGCATGAGCGTCAGACCGGTGATCGCGCTGGCCGCCGCCGCCACGCCCGGCGCCGCCGCCAAGATCGGGTTACCCTTGGTCGCCCAAGCCCCTTGGAAAAAGTCGTTCACCTGCCCGCCAGCCTCGGTGACGAGCACCACGCCCGCCGCGACGTCCCAGGCGTTGATGTGATATTCGACATAGGCGTCCGTGCGCCCGCACGCGACCCAGGCCATACCCAGCGCCCCAGACGCCGCCCGCTTCACATGGGCGCCGGCCTCGAAGAAGCGGCGCACGGAGTTCAGGTAGTCGTCGATCGGCAGCCGGGTTGACCAGCCATGCTCCACCGCCGCCCGCGCCATTGTGTCCGTCGCGGCCACCTTGATCGGCCGTCCATTGAGCGTGGCGCCATGACCGCGCCGACCGAGGAACACTTCGCCCAACGCGGGGGCCGACAAATACCCCAGCTCCGGCCGGCCCTGATGGACATAGCCGATCGAGATCCCCCATTGCAGATCACCGCGCGCGAAATTGGCGGTGCCGTCGATCGGATCAACGATCCACAGCCGATCGCCGGTCTCGCCGCCGCCCTCCTCACCTAGGACGAGATCGCCGGGAAACGCGTCCGCGATCCGGCGGCGGATCAAAGCCTCCACCGCACCGTCGGCTTCCGTGAGCCAGTCCTGCGCACCCTTGAGCGAGACGCCGAGCGTGTCCCGGTTGGCGAAGTAGGTCATCGCCAAGGCGGTCGCCTCCGCGCCAATGCCTTGGATGGCGAGGTGCCGCGCTGCGATCTCGTGGTCGGTGCTCATGGTTCCCTCTTACTTAGCCGCCGAATATCTGTAATCATTCGGATCGAACCTAGTAGGCGCGCTTCAAAGCCACAAGTCGCGCCGCCGGTTCGCTTAACGGCACGCAGGGTCGGCGCAGCGGGGGCAACGACCATCCGGCGAGGAGGACGCAGTCCATGGCATGTCGCCCGCGCCGCGCGCGCGCTTTGAAGCGCTGCTGCTTGCTCTATCCGCGCTTTGATCACGGCGCGATGACGGATTGTCGGTCATGAACGGCAGCGCCACCTTCGTTCAGCTCGCCGGCGGCGTCGCCTTGCTTATTTTCGCGGTGCGGATGGTGCGCACCGGCATGATCCGCGGCTTCGGCACATCGCTGCGCGCGCTCTTGACCCGCGCGACCACCAATCGGGCGACCGCCGTTGTCTTCCTGCCGTTCGTCGGTCCGCTGGCGCGCTATTTGGAACGTCTCATTCCCACCACGCCGGTGACCCAGGGCCCAGCGCAGCCGAAGTATCTTGATACGGTCACCGGCGACAGCGCGTCGGAAGCGCTGGCGACCGCGCGGCGTGAGGCCTTGGCGCTCGGCGATCAGGTGGAGGCGATGCTGCGCCGATCGATGGACGCGATCGCCACCGGCGACCCGCGCCTCATTCGCGAGCTGCACGCGGCCGACGACGCGATCGACGCGGTCAACCACGCCATCAAGCTTCACTTGGTGCGGGTGTCGCGCAAAGGCATGTCGGAGGTTGATTCCCGCCGCTTCATGGAGGTGTTGTCGTTCACGACCAACCTTGAGCATATTGGCGACGTGATCGATAAGCAGCTCCTGGAGCTGGCTCACAAGAAAGAACGCGCGCACCTCACCTTTTCAGCTGAAGGCCTCGAAGATCTCAAGGCCTTCCACGCCCGCGTCGTCGCCAACTTCTCAACCGCCCTCAATGTGTTCGCGACCGGGGATGTGGCGCTAGCGCGCCGCCTGTTCAGCGAGAAGACGGCGATGCGCGAGTTTGAGCGCCAGTTGGCCGAGCGCCATTACGCCCGCCTGCACGCCGGCAACCCGTCGTCGATCGAGACCACGTCGATCCACATGGATGTGCTGCGCGATCTCAAACGGATCCACGGTCACTTCGTAGTGGTCGCCCAGCCGATCCTGGAGGCCAATGGCGAGCTCGCCGATACCCGTTTGCGCCCCGGCGTCGAAGCCACCCCGGCCGCGCTTCACGGCAGCGCCGGTTAAACCCGCTCCAACCGCTGATGGGGCAAAGCGGGCAGGTGGACGCTGACCGTATCCCCCGGCCTCACCGGGCCGCTTGCCAGCACCACGCCCATGATGCCGGCCTTGCGGATCAGGCTGCCGTCGGCCGCGTGCTCAAGCACCGCGCTGAGAAGCCCCGGCTGAAACGCTTCGATCTGGGCACACGGATTGCGTAAGCCCGTCA
Organism: Rhizobium sp. Q54; assembly: GCA_943373055.1. Lineage (GTDB taxonomy): Bacteria > Pseudomonadota > Alphaproteobacteria > Rhizobiales > Ancalomicrobiaceae > CALSBD01. Next base: position 5,462 of record CALSBD010000058.1, on the reverse strand, counting down.
CCTCCACCTGCGCGGTGGCGCCAAGTGTCAGGCGGGTCCCGCGCGGCAAGGCCAGAAGATCAAGCCCGCGGGTGAGGATGTTTTCGCCCAAGTCCCCCGGCCGGACCGTGAAGCCGCGTGCGGCGAGCTCATCCAACAGCTCGGCTGCGATCAGATGCACCTGACGCAAATTGGGCTGTGTCGGATCCACCGCCACCCGCGAGCGATGCTTCACCGTTACCCCGCAATGGGCGTCGCCCGCGACACCTTCCCCTTTCAGAAGGTCGATGGTGTCGACAACCCCTTTGCTAAAGCGATGTTCGCCCCGCGCGCTGACGCTGACGATGTGGCAGGCGGGAGAGGACGACATGGAGGGATCTCCGGGGCAAAGGGCGCTCGACGAGGACCTACGGCGGCTTAATGACAGATATGCGACTGAGCCTTGAGGGCCAATTTACCCGCCAAGGGCCCGGCACCGTTGACTCGTGGCTCACCATCGCTAGTTTGCCCGCCGTCTCCCCTCATAAGGATTGCCCCTGATGAATGCGCACGTCGATCACGCCGGTCTGGCCGCCACCTTGGAACAGGCCTGGGAGGACCGTGCCCAGCTGTCGCCAGCGACCAAGGGCGAGGTGCGCGATGCTATTGAGACCGCGCTTGATTTGCTCGACCGTGGCGTGGTCCGCGTCGCCGAGAAGCGCGGCGACGTTTGGGTGACGCATCAGTGGCTGAAGAAGGCCGTGCTTCTGTCGTTCCGCATCAATCCGATGGCCGTGATCAAGGGCGGCCCCGGCGACGCGGTGTGGTGGGACAAGGTGCCCTCCAAGTTCGATGGATGGCAGGCCGGTGATTTTGAAAACGCCGCGTTCCGCGCCGTACCAGGCTCGATCGTGCGCCGCTCCGCGTTTATCGCCCCGTCGGTGGTGTTGATGCCCTCGTTCGTCAATGTTGGCGCGTATGTGGACGAGAACACCATGGTCGACACCTGGGTCACGGTCGGCTCGTGCGCCCAGATCGGCAAGAATGTGCACCTGTCGGGCGGCGTCGGCATCGGCGGCGTCTTGGAGCCTTTGCAGGCCGGCCCGACCATCATCGAGGACGATTGCTTCATCGGCGCCCGCTCCGAGGTGGTCGAAGGCGTCGTCATCGGCAAGGGCTCGGTGATCTCGATGGGTGTGTTCATCGGCGCGTCGACCAAAGTGATCGACCGCGCGACCGGCGAGATCCACATTGGCAAGGTGCCGCCCTATTCGGTGGTTGTCTCCGGCAGCCTGCCGCAGAAGCCGTTCGCCGATGGTACGCCCGCGCCGTCGCTCTATTGCGCGGTGATCGTCAAGACCGTTGACGAGCGCACCCGCGCGAAGACCGCGATCAACGAGCTTCTGCGCGATTGATCAGGTGAGGTCGGCCGTCGCGTGGCGAGGACCGGTCAACCGGCCGGCTTCGTCGCGCGATAGGTCATAATAGCGGCGATGAGACCGGTGATGAGGCCGAGCACCGGCCCGAAGAAGAACGCAACGCCCATCGCCGCGCCGCCGTCGCGATCAACGTCGCCGGACACCTCGAACCACACGATGTAAAGGCCGATCGCGACCATCCACCCGCCGATGGCGCCGCCGATAAAGCCAACCACCGACAAGCCGAACCGTTTCATCCCCTGACCCCCCGGATCGCCGCGCGCGCCGCGCGGTCCCCTTCGATCCATGCTCCCCCCACCGTGCCCCACAAGGTCCGGCTGGTCGCCTCGCCGGCGAACCGCAGCCGACCGTCGATGGCGTTGGCGAGCGTTGCCCGATCATCCGCCCGGCCCGGCTCCGCGCACGAGTAGGCGCCCTTGAACAGCGGGTCGCGGCCCCAGGCGGTCGCATCCGCCTTGATCACCCCTGCGCGCACCCGCCCACCAAAGAGGAAAACGAGCTCGTCGATCGCCGCCGCCTTGGCCGCTTCCGACCCGGCTGCCTCCAGCACTTCGGCATAGCGCCCCGCCGGATCGCAATAAAAGACGTGGGTGCCGCTCGCATGCGCCAGCACGCCCATGGTCTCCCGCCCGGTTTTGAGCGGCATGGCAATCGTGTCGGGCTCGATATCAACCGTGCCCGGCTTCAGCTGCACGGCGATGTGATTGTAAAATCCCAACTTTAAGCCTTCGAGCGCGCGTTGGTGGCTATCGGGCAAGGGCGGCGTGAAGCGGATCGCGCCGCTTGCCACCACGTTGGTCGAGACCGTCACGATCACTTGGCGCGCGGTCAGCGTCCCGCCATCGGCAAGCCGCACCGCGATAGTTTTCCCCGTCCGGTCGATCGCCACCACCGGGCTCTTGAGCCGCACCGGCACGGCACGCGCCAGGACCGTCATCAGCGTGCCATAGCCGGCCTCGGCGAAATGATCCTCGCGCTCTTCCGAGCGGCTAAAGTCGACTGTCGAGATGTGCTCGATATCCTTCGCGCAGCCATAGGGCCCAACGAGGAAGCCGACCGGGTCGCGCAAGATCGCTGGCGCCGACGGCATCACGTCGCCGATCGCCACGTCGCGGCCCCGTTCACCCGCCGCCGAGATCGCCGTTTCAAATCGGTCCGCGAGGGCCCAGAACGCGGCCTCTTGGGCGTCGTCCACCACTTCGCCCGCCGCGCGCAGCTCAAACCGATCAGGCGCGCCGACGATCGTGAGCCCGGCCGCGCGCGCCTCCTCGAAGAACGGCAAGTCCCTGGCCGAATGGAGCCAATGGGCCCCACGGTCATACGGCACGCCGAATGTGGCGGTGTCCGTCACCACCCGACCGCCGATGCGGTCGCTGGCCTCCAGCACGAGGAACGAGACACCGGCCGCTTGGCACCGCCGCGCCGCGGCGAGGCCTGCCGCGCCCGCGCCGACAATCACCACGTCGACGTCGCTCGCCATCGCCCGCGACCCCCTCAAAAGCGCGCTTGCCCCCACCGTTGCGGCAAGGCCCGTCATCACCATGCGCCGGTTCGCCCGTGGGGCACCGTGCGCGTTAGCCAAAGGTCTGCAAAGCTTCGACTTCACGGCTTTTTCGATTCCCTTTTCGCCCTGTTCGGTCCTAGGATAGCGCACCTTCTGGGAGAAATCCGATGTCCGCTTCGAACACGCCCGTTGATCGTCCCACCGACCGCCCGCTTGATCGTCGTTCCGTCCTCGGGCTTGGCGCCGCGGGCTTGGCTGCTGGCACCTTGGCCGCGCCGACCGTCTTGCGCGCGCAAGAAAAGCTGACGTGGAAGATGGCGACCTCCTGGCCGAAGAACGCGCCCGGCATCGGCGTCAACGCGCAGCGTTGCGCGGACATGATCACTGCCATGTCCGGCGGCCGCCTGACCGTCCAGCTGTTCGCCGCTGGCGAGCTGGTACCGCCCTTTGAGGTGTTCGACGCGGTGTCCTCGGGTGCGTCCGAGATGGGCCACGCCACGCCGTATTATTGGCAGGGCAAGGACAAGTCGTTCCACTATTTCACCGGCGTGCCATTCGGCCTGTTCGCCCACGAGCACATGGGCTGGCTGTATTTCGGCGGCGGTCAGGCACTGTGGGAGAAGGCTTACGCTCCCTTCGGCGTGGTGCCGTTCTATGCCGGCTCGTCGGGCCCGCAAGCCGGTGGCTGGTTCCGCAAGGAGATCGCCACCATTGAGGACTTCAAGGGCCTCAAGATGCGCATCGCCGGCTTGGGCGGCGAAGTGCTGCGCCGGCTCGGCGTCAATGTCGTGCTCTTGCCGCCGGGCGAGATTTTCCAGGCCATGCAGTCGGGCACCATCGACGCGGCCGAATGGGTCGGCCCGTGGAATGACCTCGCCTTCGGTCTGTTCCGGGTGGCGAACTTCTACTACATGCCCGCCTTCCATGAATTTGGCCCCGGCCTGGAGTTGATGGTCAACAAGGCCAAGTATGACGCGCTGCCCGATGACCTCAAGGAGATCATCCGTCGTGCTGCCATGGCGTCGGCATCCGAGAGCGTCGCGGACTTCTCGTTCCACAACGTGATGTCCCTGAAGCCGCTGATGGAGAAGGACGGCGTGCAGGTGAAGGCGTTCTCCGACGCCATCGTCAAAGCGCTCGTCACCGAAACCAACACCGTCTTAAATGAAATCGCCGGGTCGAGCAGCCTGGCCAAGGAAGTGCACGACAGCTTCGTTGCCTTCCGCGACCGCTGCGCGGACTATACCCGCGTGTCGGAGCTGGCGGCCTACCGCATGCGCGACTTGGCGCGCGGCCAGTAAGGCGAACCGGGCGGGGTCCTCTCCGCCCGATCGGGGGCGGATTTCATGGCGCGAGCCTTCCTGTTGATCTTGGATTCCTTCGGCATCGGCGGGGCGCCCGATGCCGCCGCGTATGGCGATAGCGGGTCCAACACGCTCGGCCACATAGCTGAAGCTTGCGCGGACGGGCGTGGTGATCGGCGCGGTTTACGCGCCGGTCCGCTGCATTTGCCAAATCTGGATGCCTTGGGCTTGGGCGCCGCCGCCCGGTCAGCGACCGGTCATGTGCCAGTGGGTCTTGCGGCCCCAGCCGGCCGCGGCGCCTATGGCTTTGGTGTCGAGGTCTCGAAGGGCAAGGACACGCCGTCGGGCCATTGGGAGCTTGCGGGCGTGCCGGTCCCGTTCGACTGGGGTTATTTCCCCCACACCATCCCGACCTTTCCGAAGGCGCTCACCGACGCACTCATCACCGACGCCGGACTGCCCGGCATCTTGGGCGACAAACACGCGTCTGGCACCGAGATCATCGCAGAGCTTGGCGAGGAGCACTGCCGGACCGGCAAGCCGATTGTGTACACCTCAAGCGACTCGGTCATTCAGATCGCCGCTCACGAAGGCACCTTCGGGCTTGATCGGCTCTATGCGGTGTGCGCCATCGCCCGCCGATTGGTCGACCCGCTCGGTATTGGCCGCGTGATCGCCCGTCCGTTCGTCGGCACGGATGCCGCCTCGTTCACCCGCACGGGCAACCGCAAGGACTACGCGGTGCCGCCTCCGGAGCCCACGCTCCTGGATCGCGCCAAGGCCGCTGGCCATGAGGTGATCGCGATCGGCAAGATCGGCGACATCTACGCCCACCAAGGCACCACGTCGGAGCGCAAGGCGTCGGGCAACATGAACCTGTTCGACGTCACGCTCGACGCGCAGGCGACTGCCCCCGACGGCGCCTTGGTGATCACCAACTTCGTCGATTTCGACATGAACTTCGGCCACCGCCGCGACGTGCCGGGCTATGCCGAGGCGTTGGAGGCTTTCGACCGCCGCCTGCCGGCCTTCCTCGACGCGATGCGCCCCGGTGATCTCGCCATCCTCACCGCCGATCACGGCTGTGACCCCACCTGGCCGGGCACCGACCACACGCGCGAAACAGTACCGATTTTGGCGTGCGGGCCGGGCATTGGCTCGACCGCGCTTGGCCGGCGCGGCTTTACCGATGTGGGCGAACCATTGGCCGCGCATGTGGGGCTTGCTCCCGGCGCGCACGGCACGTCGTTTCTCTAA
>CALSBD010000057.1:0-10152 GCA_943373055.1 Rhizobium sp. Q54 | reverse complement strand
GGGGTAGATCGGGAGACCGAAATGAGCAGCTTCGAAATCAACAAGTTTGCAGGGGCGTTCTTGGGAGCCTTGCTGCTGGTGTTCGGTCTCCGCTTCGTTTCTGATTTCATTTTCCACGTCGAAGCCCCCGAGAAGCCGGGCTTCGCGGTTGCGGTGGCTGATGCGCCCGCGCCGGCCGCTGAAGCGCCCGCGGCTGCCACGGCCGAGCCGATCGCCACCCGCTTGGCATCCGCCGATGTCGCTAAGGGCGAAGCGGCGTTCAAGAAGTGCTCGACCTGCCACACCATCGACAATGGCGGCCCCAACCGCGTGGGCCCGAACCTTTACAACGTCGTGGGTGGCCCGAAGGCGCACATCGACGGCTTCGCCTATTCGGGCGTGCTGGCCGATGCCGGCAAGGCCGGTCAGAAGTGGGGCTTTGAGGAGCTCGACAAGTTCATCGAGAACCCGAAGGCCTACATGGCCGGCACCAAGATGGCCTTCGCGGGCATCAAGGACGCCAAGGAGCGCGCGGACCTCATCAAGTTCTTGCACGGAAAGTCGGACGCGCCGGTGCCGCTGCCCTGAGGGGCCGCCGCGGGCGTGTCTTTGAAGCCGGGCCTTTGGGTCCGGCTTTTTTTATGAGCATGGCTTAACACTTGGCCAATTGACGGCCGCCGAAGTGTCGCGTCGGCACAGCGACTTAACCGCGCCTTAACCATAACCGCCGCAAACGTAAACAACGCTTCAGAATCAGCGCCGCCTCGCGTGGCGACGATGCGTTGAGGGTCCATGCGCGGTTTGTCCTTCGCTCTGGTGTTGACGGTCGGCCTTGCCGGCTGCGCCGTCACGCCTGAACCGGCGACACAAGCGGATATCGACGCCTTCACCACGGCGACCCGCACGCGGCTGCAGGTGGAGGCGATCCCGGTCACCGGGCCGATCACGCTTGCCGAAGCGATGGCGCGCGCGCTCAAGACCAATTTGGACATTCGCGTCGAGGCGCGTCAGCGCGCGGTCGCCGCATGGGAACTGTCGGGCGTCACGCAGCAGTCCTTACCCGACGTGGTCTCCAAGGCGGACGGATTTGGCCGTTGGCGCGACTTTGATTTTCCCGAGTGGAGCCGGATCAGCCAGACCGCCGACCTCGATCTGACGTTCGATGTGCTGGACTTCGGCGTCTCGTATGTGCGGGCCCGACAGGCAGCCGATAAGGTGCTGATCGCCGAGGAGCAACGCCGCCGGGTGATGCACCGCATCGTGGAGGATACTCGCACGGCGTTTTGGCGCGCGGTCAGTTATGATCGCTTGATCAAGCAGATGCGAGCGCTGGAGGCGAGCGTCAATGGTGCCTTGAACGACGCGCGCGCCTTGTCGCGCCATGGCGCCACCGCCCCGCTGCCGTCGCTCACCTATGAGCGCGAGCTGTTGACCGTGCGCCGGGATATCCAAGAGCTTGAGCGGGACTTGGTCGTCGCCCGTGATCAGCTGGCGGCCTTAATGAACATTGCACCGGGTACACCGTTCACCTTGGCCGAGCCCAAGCGCCGCGACGTGCCGTCGTTATCCTTGGGCGCGGGTGAGATGGTCGACGTGGCGTTCGCCAATCGGCCGGAGGTGCGACAGCTGTTTTATGAGCGGCGCATCAATCGCGAAGAGCTAACCAAGGCGTGGCTGTCGATCTTGCCCGGCGTTGATTTGCGCGGCGGCGCGGCGCTTTACACCAACTCGTTCTTCGTCAATCCGAACTGGTTGTCGGCCGGCGCCAAGATCTCCTGGAACCTGATGTCGGTGTTCAAGCTGCCCAACCGGCAGGCGACCATCGCCAGCGAGGAGGAGCTGATCGAGACCCGCGCCAAGGCGCTGGGTATGGCGATCATCACGCAAGTCCATGTGGCGCGCGCCCATTATCAGCACCGGGTCAAGGCCTACCGGTTGGCGGGCGAGATGGTCGACGTGCAGTCGCGCATCCTCACCCAAATCACTGCCTCCATCCTGGCCAACGCGACCGGCGAGAACGAGCTGGTGCGCGAGCGATTGTCGAGCCTCGTCGCCGAAGCGCGCAAGGATGTCGCCTATGCCGACCTGCAAAACGCCTATGCCAACGTGATCGCGACCTTGGGCGTCGATCCGCTGTCAAGCGCGGAGCTGGAGCGGCTGTCGGTGCAAGAGATTGCCCGGCTCCTGGTGGAGCCGGCGGAACGCTACATTCCCCCGCCGGTGATCCGGGCCGTGCCGAATGGCGGCGTGCCCGTGTCGGAGGCACCGGCCCGAACCTTAATGGTGGCCCGATGACACGGACGCTCATGATCACCCTGGCGGCGGCGAGCCTCGTCGTGCTGGCGGTTGGCGGCTTGGCGATCAGCCAGGTGAGCCCGGCCGGCGCGCAAAACCAGGCGACCGATCGATCCATTGGCGAGGGCGAGGCGCGCGGGGTGGTGCGGGCGCCGACCGAATTGTCGATCGCCTCGGTCGATCCGGCGCGCATTATTGATCTGCCGCTGAGCGAGGGCTTGCGCTTTGCCAAGGGCGCGGTGCTCGTGCGGTTTGACTGCGCGCGGTTGGAAGCCGAGCGGGATGCCTCGCGTGCCGCGGTCGCTGCCAAGAAGGTCGCGCACGAGACCCAGGAACTCCTCCACAAGCGTAAAGCCAGCGGCGAGCTTGATGTGCGGTCGGCCAAGATCGCGCTGTCGCAGGCGGAGGCAGAGCTGCGCGGCTATGAGGCGCGGGTGAGCACGTGCCAAGTCGTCGCGCCGTTTGACGGCATGGTTGCCGCCAAGAAGGCCGAGGTGGGCATGGTCGCCAATCCGGGCGCGCCGATCCTGGAGGTGTATGAAACCAGCCATTTCGAGGTGATGCTGGTGGTGCCCTCACGCTGGCTGTCGGGCCTCAGGCCAGGCCAGCCGTTCCGCTTCGCGGTCGATGAGACGGGGGATTTCCTGCGCGGCAGCGTGGTGCGGATCGCGCCGGTGGTCGATCCGGTGGCACAGACCGCCCGCGTGATCGGACGCCTTGAGGATCCCGGCCAGCGGCTGATGCCGGGCATGAGCGGCAGCGCTCGCTTCGCGGCGGCCGGAGGCTGACGGTGGCGGCCGGCTCAAAGCCCTCGCATCAGACCTCCGCCGCGCCCGATGACCCCCGCGCGGCGATTGGCGTTTCAGATGAGACCGCCGCGTCCGTGCGCTCCATCGTCGCCACGCGGCCGACCTTGTCGGTGGTGTCCGGACCGGCCGACACGGCGGGCGACAGCGCGTTGCACCGCATCGAGCGGGTCGTGCGGGCGGCGCCGACGCTGGAGGCGCTTCGGATCGTGGCCGTCAACGAGACGCGTGCGGCGATCGGCTTTCGCCAGGCGTTCGTGGTCGAGGCGCTTGATCCGCATCGGGTAGCGACCGCGTGGCGGGTGGTGGCGGCCTCGGGCCTGTCGCATTTTGATCCGGACGCGCCGCTCACGCGCGCCATCGGCCTCCTGACCAAGCGCCTACTGGAGCGCTGCGATCCGTTCGCCCCACGCGTGATCGACACCAGCGAGCCGGCGCCGGCGCCTGGCGGGCCGGACGGGACATCCGACACCCGCAAGGCGGCTGACACCACGGGAACGGAGGCGATGAGCGCCTATCCGTTCGCTCATCTCATGTGGCTGCCGATGCCCGCGGCGCCGGGCGTGCATGGCACTGGCCTGCTGGTGGCGCGCGAGCGGGCGTTTGGCGCGGGCGATCTGGCGGCCGGCATGCGGTTGGCCGAGGTGATCGGTCACGCCGCCCGCGCCTTGTCGCCCCGGCGGCGGATGGGTCGCACGCGGCGACGGCTGGCGATCTCGGCGCTGGTGGGCCTTGCCGTAACGGCGGTCGGCGCGATCCCGGTGTCGCTGACCACGCTGGCGCCTGCGCGCATCGTGGCGGCCGCGCCGGTCGTCATCACCGCGCCGCTCGATGGCGTGATCGCCGACGCGCCGGTGCAGCCCAATACGCCAGTCACCAGCGGCCAAACCATCTTGCGGTTTGTCGACACCCGGCTCTCCAACGAAGTGTCGCTGGCGCGTCGCGAGCTTGATGTCGCCGAGGCCAAGCTGACGCATGCCCGCGCCACGGTGTTTGGCGCCGCCGCCACGCAAAAGGACATCGCCGTCGCCGAAGCCGAGGTGGCGCTTGCCAATGCGAAGCTGATGGCCGCGCGCGATCTCTTGACCCGCGCCGAGGTTAAGGCGCCGCGCGACGGGTTGCTGGTTTATGCCCACCGCACCGATCTCGTTGGCCGCCCGGTCGCCACCGGCGAGCGCCTCATGGAAATCGCCGATCCGACAGCCGTGGAGGTCGCCATTGATCTTGGCGTTGGCGATGCCATCGCGCTGGAGACCGGCGCGCGGGTGCGGGTGTTTCTCGATGCCGATCCGCTGACACCACTGGAGGCGACGCTCACGCGCATGGCGCATCTGGCCACCCCGGCCGAGGATCGCCGGCTGGTGTTTCGTTTGTCGGCCCGGTTGGCGCCGGAGACGGTGGCGCGGATTGGCACGCGCGGCATGGCGCAGCTGCATGGCCGCACGGTGCCACTCGCATTTCAGGTGCTGCGGCGACCCCTTGCGGCGCTGCGCCAGAAGATCGGGCTATGACGACCGCCGCGCTCAACGCCGCGCTGGCGCGGGCCACCCTTGCCTCCGCGGTGCCAGGGGTGACGGTCGCGCCGGTTTGGCCGCGGCTGCGCGGCGATCTGCGGCTCTCAGACGGTCCCGCCGATGCCGACGGACGGTCGACCTATGTCATCCACGATCCGGTAGCCAACCGGTTTTATCGCATCGACGCGGTGGCAGCCGCCATGCTCGCCCGCTTTGAGGCGGGATCGCCCGCGGCCGTGGCCGCGCGGATGGAAGCCGAGACGCTCACGCCGACAACAGCCGACGACGTGGAGGCGCTGTTGCGGTTTCTCGATCGCAGCGAGCTCCTTGAGGCCCCGTTGCAAGGTGGCGCTGGGGAGCTAATCCAGCGCGCCGGCCGCGCACGGCGCGGGGTGTGGTCACGGCTGGCGCATGACTATCTTTTTTTCCGCGTGCCCCTGGTGCGCCCAGACCGGGCGCTTGCCGCGCTGGTGCCGTGGACGGGGTTTCTCTTTACCCGCGGCTTCGTCATTGCCCTTCTGGCCGTGCTCGCGGGCGCGATTTATCTCCTGGTTCCGCAGTGGGATGCGGTGGGCGCCAGCCTGGAGCGGGTCGGCTCGCCGCATGGGCTGGCGCAAGCAGCTGTCGCCCTTCTCACGCTCAAAGCGATCCACGAACTGGGCCATGGGCTCGTCGCCAAGCGGCATGGCTGCCGGGTGCCGACCATGGGCGTTGCCTTCATGCTGTTGGTGCCGGTGCTCTATACCGACACCACCGACGCCTGGCGGTTGTCGGATCGGCACGCGCGGCTGATGATTGGCCTCGCCGGTGTGATGGCCGAGGCGGTGGTCGCGGTGGTCGCACTCGTGGCGTTCGTGTTCTTGCCCGATGGCGCCTTGCGCGATTTCGCGCTGTTGGCGGCGCTCATCTCGGTCGTCATCAGTGTGGGCGTCAATCTCAACCCGTTCATGCGGTTTGACGGCTACTTCGTGCTGATGGACGCGGTCGGGCTTGATAACTTGCAGCCGCGGGCCTTCCAGATGGCGAAGTGGTGGTGGCGCGAGGTGTTGTTCGGGCTTGGTGAGCCGCCGCCCGAACGATTGTCGCCCGCGCGTCGCCGATTTCTCATCGTCTATGGGCTGGCGACCTTGGTGTTTCGTCTGGTGCTTTATGTTGGCATCGCGCTCATTGTCTATCACGCGACGTTCAAGGCGCTCGGCATCCTCCTCTTCATCTTCGAACTCATGGTCTTCGTGGCGCGGCCGGTGGGCCGAGAACTCGCCACGTGGTGGGAGTTGCGCATGACCCTCGTGAAGCGCCCGCGCGCCTATGCGTCCGTTGCCCTAGCGGCTGGTCTGACCGGCCTTGCCTTCCTGCCGGTGCCAACCCGGCTTGAAATCCCCGCGGAATGGACACCCACAAGCCTTGTCTCTGTGCACCCGCCCGCGCTGGGCGCGCTCGAGACCATCCATGTGGCCGAGGGGCAAGAGGTTACGGCCGGTCAGCCGCTTGCCACCTTGAGCAATCCGGCGATCGCATCCGGTCGGCGGCTTGCCGAATTGGAGCGCGCGGCGATAGACGCCAAGCTGGCGGGCATTGCGGGCAACAGCGAGCTTGCCGCCGAGGCGGGCGTGCTGCGCGCCCGGCGCGCCGCGCTTGATGAAAAGCTGGCCGCCCAGGCGCGGGTGGAAGCCGACTTGAAGCTCGTTGCGCCGATCGCCGGGCGGGTGGTCGATCTTGATCCCACCCTCGCAATCGGCCGCTGGATGGCGCCGCGCGATCGGTTGATGGCGGTCATCTCCACCGCGCCGCCCGAACTTGACGCGCTGGTGCGCGAGGACGACCTCAAGCGGCTGCCGGAGGGGGCTATGGGTCGGTTCGTGTCGGATGATCCCGATCAGCCATCGGTCCCGGTTCGGCTGAGCACGCTTGCTCCGGTTGCCAAGCCCGAATTAACGGTGGCGAGCCTTGCAAGCCCTCACGGCGGGCCGATCCTGGCCGATCTTGATGCGCGCGGGCGGCTCACCGCCTTGGAGGCGGTGTTTCCGGCGCGTTTCCAGGTGATCGACCCCGCCACGGCCCTTGCCGGCTTCGGCGCCCGCCGGGGCGTGATCACCGTCACTGGCCACGCCGAGAGCCTCGCCACCCGGGTCGGCCGTCAGATCGCCCGGGTGCTGGTGCGTGAGAGTGGGTTTTGACCGCGCTGAGCTTGGCTTGCGATCAAACGGACTCACCGTCCGTTCTTATCGCTTTGGATTCGCACGCATTACGCCGACTTCATCATCACCGTACGCCGGGTCGGATCGAGGGCGGCGGCGTCGAAGATCAAGGTGGCGGGGTCGGTGCGGGCGATCTCGTCCTTCAGATAGCCCTCGGCCTCCAGATCAAAGTGGGCTTCCCACTCGCGCAGGCGGCGCTTGAACTGGCCGAGCGCGACGAGGGCGGCGATCTTTTGCTCGCGTGAAGCATAGGCGAGCATCTTGACGCAGAAGCAGGCGAGCGCGGTGGTTTGGCTGGGATCATCGCCCTGCACGGGCACGATGATCGCCGCGTCCGCGCCGAGCGCGCCTTGAACCAGGCGACGGTCATCCAAGGCCGCGCCCATCAGGCCGACCGGGCGGGACGGTTGCTGATAACGCTCCAGGGCGGCGATGCCGCTGGCATCGGAGGGACGCTGCACGTGAAGGCCCTGGGCGGTCGGCACCACATGGACCAAGGCCGCCCAATCGACCTGATCGACCAGACGCGACAGGGCTGAGAGCGCCTTGCGGTCGTCGGTGGCCAATCGGCTCTCGGAGATGCCGATGCGGGCGAGCGCATCGCGCACGGCGGGCGACAGCGCGTCATCGGGTCGGCTGGTGCCGACGGTGACGGTCTTCGCCTGGTGGCGGATGGTGTCGATCGGTCGGCTTGTTTCTTCGAATGCCTTGCGCACCGGCGTCATGGCGGTGGTCGCGATGGCGCGCACCTTGGCAGCGTCGCCGGCCGCATGCGCGGAGCCCATGGCGCGGGCGATCATGGCGAGGCTCGCGATATCGCGGCCGCCGAGGCCAGAATCGAACGCGCCGCCGGCTGCCTCCTCGACGAACCGATCGAGCGCTTCCAGCGCGGCGGGCGCATCTTCCAGCCGGCCCAGCTCGGCGACGCGGCCGATCAGGGTCATGACTTCCTTCAGCTTCTGTGCGCCCACATCGATCGCCTTGGCGGCGTGGAAGCCGAACAAGTGGCCAGCAACGGTGGCGAGCACGAAAGCCAGATCACCGCCCACCTTAGGCAGCGCGATCACCCGCTCGGCATAGGTACCCAGCGCCTCGGCGTCGGGGCCTTCGGTGGCGAACACGATGGGCCGACCGTTGTGCGCCTTGAAGATGGCGACCTCCTTGACCACGTCGCCGGCGACGCCGGGCGGCAGGTCATTGGCGATGACGAGCGTGAGCGGCTCGGTCGACAGGTCGATGTGCTTCTTGTCTTCGGTGTAGTCGACCGGGATCGACTTGTAGCAAAGCTCGGACAGCTTGATGCGGATCTCAAGCGCGGCCACGTGATTGATGCCCGAGCCGGTGACGGCCCAGTAGCGGGCCCGCGGGGCGAGCGCCTGGGCGGCCTCGGCGATCACGCTTTCCATGGCGAGCACGTCGGCGATCTTGCCCGGCAGGGCTTCCAGCTCGAACATCTCGCGGGCGATCTCGGTGTCGGTCATGGAGGCAAGCGCATCGGCGAGGAACAGCGCCGTCAGCTTGCCGGCGACGAGCTGCGAGTAAAACGCCTTGGTCGAGGCGACCGACATTTCCACGTCGCGGCCGTCGGAGGTGAACAGAACCGAATCGGACTTGCGTACGAGGTCCGAGTTGCGCCGGTTGACAATGCCGTGGACGAACGCGCCGCGCTCGCGGGCGAGGTCGACCGCGCGATTGGTGTCGGTGGTGGTGCCCGACTGCGAGACGGCGATGACGAGCGCGCCCTCAAAGTCATAGGCGTCGATATCGGCCGACAGCTCCGATGAGCGGATGGCGACCACCGGGATGGAGCGGCGCGGATCGCGGCCGAGCGCGCGGTCGACAAGCTGGGCGATGCCCACGCCCGCCACGCCCGCGGTGCCTTGGCCGATCACATACACCCGGCGCAGGCCGCCCTTGAGGCGTTGGCGCAGCTTGGCCCAAATATCCGTCGGGAGCCCGTCGAAGGCGACGCGGCCGTCGATCATGCGATAGCGCCCGCGTAGCGTCTTCATCACGCTCGACGGGGCGTCGTGGATTTCCTTCTCGAGGAAGTGGTCGAAGCGGCCGCGATAGATATCGCGGGCGAAAATCTGGATAGTGTCGCGGCTGACCGCCACCGACGCGCCGTCACCGACGCCGCGCACTTCCGGCTCGGGGTTATTCGCCTCCAGCCGCGCGACGATGCCGCCTTGGACCGAGCGGGCGAGGTTGTAGGCGACACGGGTGACGGAGGCGAGGCCGTAGACCTCGGAGGCGAACATATAGCCATCAATCAAACGGGCGGCGTGCAGGCCTTGGCCGGAGCCCTTTTGCGCGACCAGCGCCTCGCCGGGCCGGCGCGGATCAATGGTGGCGATCGCCATGGAGCCATCAAGCCGGCGGATCGCCGAGCGGAAGCGGTCAAGCGGGTCGATGCCCTGGGCGAAGCGATGGGCGATCGGGATGATCTTGGTGTCGGTGGTGATCGACGGCTCGATCGTCGACTGGCGATTGGTCACCAGCTCGTGCTGGAGCTCCAGGTGATTGTCGACGTCGCCATTGAGCACGAACATCGCGCCGATTTCACTCGCACCGGGGCTGTCGGCGGACAGCGAGGCGTTGTGCGGGTGGCAATTGGGCACCGAGATGATGCCCGAGGAGGCCCAGCGGGTGTGGGCGAGCACTTGCGTGCTGAGCGCGTCGCTTGCCAGGTGCCAGAACACCGCGTCGGCATGAATGGCATCGCGCAGCGCCGTGCCGTTGTCGCCGAGCCGGCCGATCAAGTTGGCGGTCTTATAGACGGTGCCGATCACCACCCGCCCATCAGGCAGCGAGGTGCGGGTCATGGCGCGGTGGCCGGCGTGGGTGTCGTTGAGCCGGTCGATCATCTCGCTGGCCAGCGCGGCCGGCAAGTCGGTCGGGTCAAAGCTCGGCAGGATCAGCTGAACCGAGATGCCCGCGCTGTCGCGCCCGCGCACCTCAAGCCGGTCGATCGCGCGGATGACATGTTCAACCGCATAGGCAACCGCCATCTGGTGGCCGCGCGCCGCGCCTGGCAATAGGGCGTCGACGCGGGCGACATGGCCTAACAGCTCTTGGCGCACCTGCCATCCATGGTCCCGCAGGCCTTCGATGACGGGATCCAGATCCGTGCGGCCGGCGCGCGAGGCGGCCACGAGAGCGGCCTCGTGGGCGTCCATTGCGTCGGCGAGCGCCACGACGCGCGCCTTGAGCGCGGCATCGGAGGCGATGGCCTGATGGACGCTGAGCGACATCAACTCCTGGAAACGCTCATTGAGCGTGGCGACCGCTTGGGTGAGGACCGTGGCGGCCTCGGGGCCCGTGGGGGTGGCCGTCAGCGTCGCCGACAGCTCGGTGATC
>CALSBD010000056.1:0-10199 GCA_943373055.1 Rhizobium sp. Q54 | reverse complement strand
CGCGCCGCGTCCAGCCGCCTCGCCCATGGAGCGACTCGCCGAGATCGTTGAAAGCACCGCCGCGCCCGCCCGCCCGTCGGTGGAGCGCCCGGCAGCAACGAGCATTCCCGATTTGCCCCCGCCGCGCCGCGCGCCAGACCCTGCGCCTCTTGCTGCCCCTGCCGCCGTCGCTGCAGCCTCGGCTGCGGCCCCGCCGCCCATGCCGCGTCCGGCCGCCGAGCCGCAGCTGTCGATGGACGATTTCGCCGCCGCGATCGAATCGGCGCTGGAACTGCCTCCGCTCGGTGAGCCCGCTGCCGCCCCGCCGCCCGCTGCGCCGCCTGCGGCTGCTGCCCCAGCCGCGCCCGCGCCGCAAAAGCGCGCCTCCACCCCCATGGAAGACATCGCCGAGGAGCTGTTTGAAGCGCCTGCGGCGCCGACACCGCCGCCCGCGCCGCAACCCGCGCCCGTCGCGGTGGCAGCCCCGCCGCCCATGCCCGTTGAGCCGCCCGCTGCGCCGCCGCAAGCCGCCGCGCCGGTCGAGCCGCCCAAGCCAGAGCCCGCGCCCGCGCCGCGCACGGCGGCGGACGATATCGAGGACGAAATGGCACGGCTGTTGTCCGAACTAACCGGGAAGAAGAGCTGATGGAAACGCCGGATCGCGCCGCGACGCACGCCGCCGCGCGCATTCGGCTGCGCCGCAGTCTTGTGCGGGCGACCCGCGCCTTTGGCATCGCGGCCATGGTGGGCGTGGGCGCCTTTGCGCTCATCGATCACGCCGGCGCACAGGATATCTCCATCACCTTGGGCCAGGGCACGGGCCTCACCGAGCGCGCGGTTCAGCTCATCGCGCTCATCACGGTGTTGTCGCTGGCGCCGTCGATCCTCATCATGATGACGAGCTTCGTGCGCATCGTCGTTGTGTTGTCGCTGCTGCGCACCGCGATCGGCTTGCAGACCGCGCCGCCCAACACGGTGATGGTCTCGCTCGCTTTGTTCCTCACCGCTTTCATCATGGCGCCGACGTTCAACCGCGCCTTCACCGAGGGCATCGAGCCGCTCATCCAAAACACCATCGAGCTCGATCAGGCGATTGAACGTGCCGGCGTGCCGTTCCACGAGTTCATGCGCGCCCATGTCCGCGAGCGGGATTTGGCCCTCTTCCAAGACCTCTCGCGCGAGCCGGTCCCGGAGACGCCCGAGCAAATCTCGTTTCGCGTCCTGATCCCCGCCTTCATGATTTCCGAGCTGCGCCGCGCGTTCGAAATCGGCTTCCTGCTTTATTTGCCGTTTTTGATCATTGATCTGGTTGTGTCGTCCGTGCTGATGGCCATGGGTATGATGATGCTGCCACCGGTGGTGATTTCGCTGCCGTTCAAGCTCATTTTCTTTGTGCTGGTCGACGGGTGGAACTTGGTCGCTGGTAGTCTGGTGCGAAGTTACGGCGGGTAGCGGGCCCCTCCTATAGCCGCGCCCGGCTACGTTCACCCCTTGCGCGCGCAGGTCGCTTGGCGCGCTCTTGACGAAGCGACCTACGTCGGCCATGGCGCATATATGAAACGGAAGGTCAGGGCGAGCGCATGCGGACATGGTTGATGAAAGCTCGCAAGTCGATGCCGCGCCCGATCCGCCAGGTCGCTCGCATCGCCCGCGCCATCGCCCGCCCCAAGACGCCGTCGCCCGCCATCCCGCAAGCGCTGTTGAACGATTGCCGTTTCGTCGCCGACCGCCATCAGCTCTTGGGTCGCCTGCCCAAAGGCGCGGTTGTGGTCGAGCTCGGCGTGCTCAAAGGCGCCTTTTCAAAACAAATCCTCAAGCGCACCGAGCCAGCGGCATTGCATCTGTTCGACCTGTCGTTCACGGACACGGATCGAGAGGTGCTGGATGATCCGCGCGTCACCCTCCACCCGGGCCCGCTGCCAGGCACCCTGGAGCGGCTTGCGCCGGAGAGCTGCGATTGGATCTATGTGGATGCCGACCACAGTTATGAGGCCGTCGCGCGCGATGCGGCGGCGGCGGCGGCGCGGCTGAAGCCGGGCGGACTTCTCATCTTCAATGATTTCGCGCTCGTCGACCCGTGGTTCGGCCAGTATGGCGTCCATCGCGCCGTGTGCGAGTTTGCCATAAGCCGGCGTTGGCGGTTTGTTTGGTTTGCTTTCGAACAAAACGGCCTATACGACGTGGCCTTGGAAAAACCCCGCTGATCGCCGCCGGATTACGAGCGCCGGTCGCTGATGACTTGGATTGTGCCCATGACCACCCGAATGCCGCCCCTGACGATGACCGCTGAGCTCCTGGATGGCGCGCGAAAGTCGAAGGCGTGGCCGTTCGAGGAGGCGCGCAAGATCGTCGCCCGCCTGGAGCGCACACCGGCGGAGACGGTGTTGTTTGAAACCGGCTACGGGCCCTCGGGCCTGCCGCACATCGGCACGTTCGGCGAGGTCGCGCGCACCACGATGGTGCGCTACGCGTTCCGCATCCTCACCGAGGATAAGATCAAGACCAAGCTGTTGTCGTTCTCCGACGACATGGATGGCATGCGCAAGGTGCCCGAGAACGTGCCCAACCGCGAGATGCTGAAGGCCCATCTCGGCAAGCCGCTGACCAAGGTGCCCGACCCGTTTGGCCAATATGCCGGCTTTGGCCAGCATAACAACGCGATGCTGTGCCGCTTCCTCGACACCTTTGGCTTCGACTACGAGTTCGCTTCCGCCTCGGACTATTATGCCGAGGGTCGGTTCGACGACATGCTGTTGCGCATGCTGGAGCGCTATGAGGCGGTCATGGCGATCATGCTGCCGACCTTGCGCGACGAGCGCCGCCAGACCTACGCCCCGTTCCTGCCGGTCCATCCCAAGACCGGCGTGGTCATGCAGGTGCCAATCGAAGAGCGCAATCCCTCGATGGGCACGATCGTGTGGACCGACCCGGACACCGGCGAGCGGTTCGAGACGTCGATCCTTAAGGGCGGCTGCAAGGCGCAGTGGAAGCCCGATTGGGCGCTGCGTTGGGCCGCGCTGGGCGTTCATTATGAAATGTCGGGCAAGGACCACATCGACAACGTCAAGACGTCGGGCAAGATCTGCCGCGCGCTGGGCTGCGAGCCGCCCGAGGGCTTTAATTACGAGCTGTTCCTCGATGAAAACGGCGAGAAGATATCGAAGTCGAAGGGCAATGGCCTGACCATCGACGAGTGGCTGAAGTACGCCTCGCCGGAGAGCTTGTCGCTGTTCATGTATCGCGAGCCGAAGGTGGCAAAGAAGCTCTACTTCGACGTCATTCCGCGCAATGTCGACGACTATTACCAATACCTCGCCGGCTATGACGCGCAGCCGATGGATCAGAAGCTGGGCAATCCGGTGTTTCACATCCACTCCGGCGCACCGCCCAAGGTCGAGTTGCCGGTTAACTTCGCCATGCTCATGAACCTCGTGTCGGCGTCGAACGCGGAAAACGCCTCGACATTGTGGGGGTTCATCAGCCGCCACGCGCCCAATGTGACGCCGGAGACCCATCCCGAGCTGGATCGGTTGGTCGGCTACGCGATCCGGTACTTCGATGACTTCGTGAAGCCCAACAAGCGCTTCCGTGCGCCTGACGCGACCGAGCGCGACATGCTCGCCCGCCTTGACCAGGCACTCGCCGCCATGCCGGCGGGCGCGGATGCCGGCGCCCTGCAGGACGCGATCTATGATGTGGGTCGCGCCTATGAGGCCTATCAGCAGACCGGCAAGGACGGCAAGATCGGCGTCAGCCAGACCTTCTTCTCAACGCTCTATGAGATCCTGCTCGGCCAGGAAAAGGGCCCTCGCTTCGGGTCGTTCGTGGCGGTCTACGGCATCGCCGAGACCCGCGCCTTGATCGCCAAGGCATTGGCCGGCGCAATGGTTGTGGGGTAGGCGGTTAGAGCCGGCTACATAAAAGTGGGCACGATTAAATCGCAAAAGCGCACGTCACGAGAATGCCAAAAGAGGGCAATGCGATCTCCGCTCATCACATCCCGCGTTAGGGTGCTGGCGGTTTTATAGCCAGCACCGATTCCCAATCGCGTCCACCGTAGAACACGCGGACAATTTCGATCCGATCATCAAACGCGAAGTACGCGATCACGGCCTTGTCTTCGAAGGGAACGGTTCGAAGTCCGGGCATGAGGTCGTCACGAAGTTTGCCACCCAGCGGGACAAAGCTCAGGCGCTCAATGCGTTTGAAAAGTCGCGAGAGTACGCGTAGTGGAACGACGTTGTCTTGAAACTGTTCGAGCAAAAATTCTTCAATTGATTCAATATCATAAAGCGCGCTCGGACGATAAATAACCCTAACCGATCGCACGGCCGTCTTTTCTCCGCGCAGCTTTATTTGCAAAGTATTTTACAACATCTTCGTGGGGTATCGAGGGGCGTGGATCGTCAATCGCCTCTTGAATAGCCGCCTTGATCCGCTCCAACCGCCACAACCGTTCTTCCTCCGTCATCGGCGTGGTGGTGTCATGATCATCGGGAAACGGTGGCCTGGGCGGGGTCATGACGAGGTCTCCTAGTGGGATAAGAACATATCACCGGTTGTTCTCGTTGAGAAGTCGGCGATCAGTCCCTGTCCGGTGGATAAACTTCGGGTGGTGCCGAGGTGCCGGGCATTTTCGTCAACAACACCGTCTCCCAATCGCGGCCAGCGTAAAACACTCGCACAATTAGGACGCGATTTTTCTCCACACGATAAGCAATGACAGCCTTGTCTTCGAACGGCACGGTGCGGAGTCCCAACTGAAGATCGTCCCGCGGGCGACCGCCGAAGGGGATGCGGCCAATTCGATCGCAGCGATCGAATATCCGGTCGATAATGCGGGCTGCCGTTCTTGCACTGCCGCTATTCGCCTCGATAAAACGGCGAATATGCGATATGTCCCGTCGAGCTGACTTCAGAAATGAAACGCGGTAGTCAAGCACGCGCTTTTGACCGCTCTTCTTCGAGGAACTCGTCGTCGAGTTCTTCGTTTTCCAGGCGACGACGCATCTCTTCTGCTGAAATCAGCTCGCCCGGATTCTCCAACGCATCGCGGAGCGAAGCTTTGATCCGCTCCAACCGCCACAACCGTTCTTCCTCCGTCATCGGCGTGGTGGTGTCATGATCATCGGGAAACGGTGGCCTGGGCGTGGTCATGTCAGACACTCCTCGAACCCAAAAAACATATCACAGGTTGTTGTCATTGAAAAGTCCGCGAACACAGAGCGTCCGCGGGCGCGATCACGGCGCGGCCGATGGGGGACGGCCTTGCGCGTAGCCGCGCTCGATCAGCCAAGCGCTTAGATCGCGCGAGCCGAGCCGACAGGTGGTGGTCAATCGGGCTGGGATCGCCTTGCGTGGTGAGAGGCATTCAATGCCCTTGGCGCCGATGAGCGCCCTCAGCGCCGCCGCCGCCACGGTGCGGCACGGGCCTTCGTCCCCAAGCGCGTCCTTGCACACCGCGTCTTCGTTCAACGCGACGATGCCCTCCAGCCGGATCTCCACCGGCTTCACGGCGGCCGCGTTCGGCCCGGGTGGGCGGACCGATAACGCCAGATCGGGCGCCACCCATGGTCGATAAAACACCACAGGACCCCACGGCTCCGGTGGTGGCGTCGGCGGGCGGGGCGGCTCGACGCGCGTCAATGGCCCCGAGACAGCAGGCGGCGGGGTGACGCTCGGCGGCGTCACGTCGCGCACGGTGGCTTGCGCGGGCGGCTCTGCGCGGGCCGTTGGATCAGGCGCTGTCCGAGCAGCATCCGTCGGTCGCTCTGCGGACGGCACGGCGGACGCGTCAGGCACGGGGGCGGACGCAGTCGGCACCTGCCAGCCGCGGACGGCGCGCGCGACATCGTCCGGAGGCTCGCGGTCAGCCACCAGCGCGCCACCGCCCAAAAGGCCGGCCACCAAGGCCGCCGAGGCGATCACCACCCCAGCGATCCAGACCCATCGACGCATGCATGATCCCATATTTGATCGACGCCGCATGATGGGCGCCGGTCCGCGCCGGGGCAAGCCTGTCATGAAAATGATAACCTATGCGGGTACTTGGCGGTCAAGAATAGCAAAAATTGCATACCGACCCGCTTGAAACCGACGGGGGAGGGCGCCTATGCACAAGCCGCAGTCCGTGAAGCGTCGCACCGTGCGTCGCGTTTTGGGTGTTTCACGAGGTCTCCCCATCCATGTCGAAAGCCGCTCCCCCGACCGCCTCGCGTTTGATCGTTACCTTGTCGTGCCGCGATATCATCGGCATCGTCGCCGCGGTCGCCGCGACGCTGGCCGCCAACCGGTGCAACATCCTCGATTCCAAGCAGTATTTTGACCGCGATACCGGTCTGTTCTTCATGCGCGTTGTCTGCGCGTCCGAAGATGGCTTGTCGGCCGACGGCTTACGCGCGGTGTTTAGCGAGGTCGTGGACCGCTTCGCGATGACCTTGACCGTCCACGACACCAGCGTGAAGCCGCGCGTGATGCTGCTCGTGTCCAAGTTTGGCCATTGCCTCAATGATCTTCTCTATCGTTGGAAGATCGGCGCCTTGCCGGTGGAGATTTCCGCGGTCGTGTCCAATCACCGCGATTTCTATCAGCTCACGGCGCAGCATGGCATCGACTTCCACTACATCCCGGTGACGCCCTCCACCAAGCAGGAGGCGGAAGCCAAGCTATTGGCGCTCATCCAGGAGACGAACACCGAGCTCACGGTGCTGGCGCGCTACATGCAAGTTCTCTCCGATGACCTGTGCCGCAAGCTGTCAGGCCGGGCCATCAACATTCACCACTCGTTCCTGCCCTCGTTCAAGGGCGCTAAGCCCTATCATCAGGCGCACCAGCGGGGTGTGAAGCTCATTGGTGCGACGGCGCACTACGTCACCGCCGATCTCGATGAAGGCCCCATCATCGAGCAAGACGTTGTCCGCGTCAGCCATGAGAAGACCGCCGACGAGTGGGTGGACCTGGGCCGTGACGTGGAATGCGTGGTGCTGGCGCGCGCGGTGACCGCTCACGTGGAGCGTCGGGTGTTCATGAACGGCAACAAAACCGTGGTCTTCACCTGATCATCCACAGCTCGCGCGGCGGCAGACCGGAATCCCCTTCATCGGGTAGGCTCAACCCCATGGATAATCTGACCGTCTAACGGTAGATTAACGCGTCAATGGTGTTGACCTGTACCTGGGAAGGGACGGCGATTGGTCTGGCGCTCGCGCATCGCGGTGGTCGTGTCGACGGCGGCCCTTGGCCTCTTCGTGGGCGCGATCGCGTTCTGGATCTGGCTTGAAAAAGACGCGCGCAACACGCCGTCGGGTCTGGCCGAGGCGGTGGGGCAGCTCGTGGCCGAGCCGGTGTCCATCACGGCGCCTATGGCCGGCCGGGTCACGTCCTACGTGGTCAATCCGGGCGAGACGGTCGAGGCCGGCGCCGATCTCGCCGTGCTTCAGCCTGAAGAGAGTGGGGCCGCTCCCATCCGCTTATCCGCGCCGCGCGCCGGGCGGGTGGAAATGTTCAATAAGTTCCTCGGCGAGTTCGTCTCGCGCGGGGAGACCGTCACCACCGTGGTGTCGGATCGCGACCTTCGATTTGTTGCCGAGTTCCCCGGCAGCTCCATGCCTTGGCTGAAGCTTGGCGCCGAAGCACGCATTCTCTTGAAGGATGTCGACACCTCCGTCGATCGCATTGTGATCCCCGGACAGATCTCCGCTTTGTGGGAGCATTCCACGGAACCGCCCGGCGATCTCAACGCCACCGTCACGGTCGTCATCACCGTCACCGACCTCAAGGGCGCCCCACTCAAGGCGGGCCTCGCAGGGCGGGTTTATGTGCGCACCGAAGAGGGCGCCGTGTGGCCCGCGCGGGTGCTGTGACCGCCCGCCGCCATTAACCCTGAAAAAAATGTCAACGGACGATCGCGATCTCAGGCCCTGACGCCCTTGACTCCCCGTGGGTAGGTTCTTATCTCCAACCCACCTGTTAGCACTCGCTAAATGAGAGTGCTAACGGCTCGCCCGCCGGGTTTCCTGCCGCGGGCGATCCCCCAAAGACATTTTGGTTCAGACTACGCGATAGGACATCATCCATGGCGACCAAGTTCCGTCCGCTGCACGACCGCGTTGTGGTCAAGCGCATCGACGCTGAAGAGAAGACCAAGGGCGGCATCATCATCCCGGATACCGCGAAGGAAAAGCCCCAGGAGGGCGAAGTGATCGCGGTGGGCCCGGGCGCCCGCGATGAGAACGGCAAGGTCCAGGCCCTCGACGTCAAGGCCGGC
The DNA here is from genome assembly GCA_943373055.1 of Rhizobium sp. Q54. Lineage (GTDB taxonomy): Bacteria > Pseudomonadota > Alphaproteobacteria > Rhizobiales > Ancalomicrobiaceae > CALSBD01. The sequence continues at coordinate 1,954 of CALSBD010000056.1, read as the reverse complement.
GACCGTGTTCTGTTCGGCAAGTGGTCCGGCACCGAAGTCCGCATCGACGGCCAGGACCTCCTGATCATGAAGGAAAGCGACATCATGGGCATCGTCGGCTGACGCTGACGTTTGACCCTCTCCCAGGCGGACCGAGTGCCGCCGAGGTCTCGCGTCCCACGCGAGGTTTCGCCATCGGACCCTGGGTGTCGCCCCTTATCCCCCAACTGTCCGTCACCGGCTCACGCAAGGTTCGTGACCGTGACGAATGAGGAGCTAGAGCACAATGGCTGCTAAAGACGTTCGTTTTGCCGCTGACGCCCGCGAGAAGATGCTGCGCGGCGTTGATATCCTCGCTAACGCCGTGAAGGTCACGCTCGGTCCGAAGGGCCGTAACGTCGTGATCGAAAAGTCGTTCGGCGCCCCGCGCATCACCAAGGACGGCGTCACCGTCGCCAAGGAGATCGAACTCGCCGACAAGTTCGAGAACATGGGCGCGCAGATGCTGCGTGAGGTGGCCTCGAAGACCAACGACATCGCTGGCGACGGCACCACCACCGCCACGGTTCTCGGCCAGGCGATCGTGAAGGAAGGCGCCAAGTCGGTCGCCGCCGGCATGAACCCGATGGACCTCAAGCGCGGTATTGACCTCGCGGTTGACGAGGTCATCAAGTCGCTCAAGAAGTCGGCCAAAAAAGTGACCTCGTCGGACGAAGTCGCTCAGGTCGGCACCATCTCCGCCAACGGCGACGCCGAAATCGGCAAGATGATCGCCGAGGCGATGCAGAAGGTCGGCAACGAAGGCGTCATCACGGTTGAAGAGGCCAAGGCCCTTGAGACCGAACTCGACGTCGTTGAAGGCATGCAGTTCGACCGCGGCTACCTGTCGCCGTACTTCATCACCAACGCCGACAAGATGATCGCCGAGCTTGAGGATCCCTACATCCTCATCCACGAGAAGAAGCTGTCGTCGCTGCAGGCGATGCTGCCGGTGCTCGAGGCGGTTGTTCAGACTGGCAAGCCGCTCCTCATCATCGCCGAGGACATCGAGGGCGAGGCGCTCGCCACCCTCGTCGTCAACAAGCTGCGCGGTGGCCTCAAGGTCGCGGCCGTCAAGGCGCCGGGCTTCGGTGATCGCCGCAAGGCCATGTTGGAGGACATCGCGATCCTCACCAACGGCCAGGTGATCTCGGAAGACCTCGGCATCAAGCTGGAGAACGTCACCCCGGAGATGCTCGGCCGCGCCAAGCGCGTCACCATCGCCAAGGAGACGACCACCATCGTCGACGGCACCGGCAAGAAGAAGGAAATCGAGGCTCGCGTTTCCCAGATCAAGGCTCAGATCGAAGAGACCACCTCGGACTACGATCGTGAGAAGCTCCAGGAGCGTCTCGCCAAGCTCGCTGGCGGCGTCGCGGTCATCCGCGTCGGTGGCGCCACCGAGATCGAAGTGAAGGAAAAGAAGGACCGCGTTGATGACGCGCTGAACGCCACCCGCGCTGCGGTGGAAGAAGGCGTTGTTCCGGGCGGTGGCGTGGCCCTCCTGCGCGCTTCGCAGGCCGTCAAGGTCAAGGGCGAGAACCAGGACCAGGACGCCGGCATCGCCATCGTCCGCAAGGCCCTGCAGGCCCCGATCCGTCAGATCGTTGAGAACGCGGGCGTCGAAGGCTCGATCGTTGTCGGCAAGATCCTCGACGAGAAGTCGATCACCTACGGCTTCAATGCCCAGACCTCTGAATATGGCGACATGTTCAAGATGGGCATCATCGATCCGGTGAAGGTCGTTCGCTCGGCCCTGCAGGACGCGGCTTCCGTTGCCGCCCTGTTGATCACCACCGAGGCGATGATTGCCGAGGCGCCGAAGAAGGACAGCCCGGCCCCGTCGATGCCCGGCGGCGGCATGGGCGGCATGGACTTCTGATCCCAAAGGGATCTGAAGTCCAAAAATGCCGCCCATCTTCAAAGGTGTGGAAGT
>CALSBD010000055.1:0-10313 GCA_943373055.1 Rhizobium sp. Q54 | reverse complement strand
TCCGAGCCCGCGCCCAAGGTCGGCGGTGGCCGGGTGCCGCTGACGCCGGACGTCATCAAGGGGTCACTCGATCCGATCGGCGCGCTCGTCATCGCGGCGAAGCCGGGGACGCAGGGCACAGCCGTGTGCAATCGCTCGGTGCCGGTGTTTGACGGCTGGTCGCGCTATGACGTGATGTTCGCGCCCAAGGGCGAACGGCCGATCACGTTGCAGGGTTATTCGGGTGCCGCCGTGGTGTGCGCGGCGCGCTTGAAGAACGTCGCCGGCCATAAGCCGCAAGACAAAACCTCGCTCTATTGGGAAGCTAACCGCGATCTGGAAGCGCGCCTCATTCCGATTGGCACCTCGGGCCTTTACGTGCCCGCCGGTCTCTCAATCAAGACCCAGTATGGCCAGCTGGAAATCACCTTGCGCCGGATCGCCATTGAGACGAGCAAGGCGGCGGATGCTTCGCCAATCCGTTGAGGGATCCTCGGCGGCCGTGTCCTAAGGCGGCACAGACCCGTGAATGCGGCCTGGGCGGCGGGGATGAACACACCGCGCCGGGCGCCCGGCACCTCGGCTTTTTGATGCTATTGGATGGAATTTTGGTGTTTCCGGCTGACCGACGCGCGCTTTTGGCCGTATAGGCGACCAGATCGAACCCAGAACATCGTGGCGTCACCGATTCGTCCCGCCTTTGTTCAGCGCTTGTCCGGTTCTTCTCATGCCTTAGTCTTGATCTGCTTGAGGGGTTTAAGGACCTGTTAGGGATCCGGTGATCAGGCGCGACCGAGCGACTTCCCGCTTCGGGACAGTTTGGTGAACAGACGGCTCGTGCGCGGTGATTGCCAGTGTTGTTGGCCGTCTCAGGGCCCAATGGGTGCCCCTTGCTGCCGCCAAATTGGCAGGGATTTTGGCAGGACTAAAACCGGAACATCTGCGTGTCACCGATTCGTCCCCCGTTCGTTCAAGCCCTGTCCGGATCTGACCGAAACAAGGCGTTGATCGCGCCGGCTGTGTTTACGCCTTATCAAGATGAGGCGTTTGCGGCGCGTTCCCAAAGCGGCACACATCGCCTAACGGCGGGTTCGGGTGGTGGCGTGTCAAGCCGGGTTCGACGTCAATCGCCTTGGGGGTTGCAAGCCACAGGCCGCTAGATATGGCGTCGAACAAACAAGCAACACGGAGATAACAGCGATTCGTCGCCGCTTCGTTCGCGCTGTGATCCAGGGGTTAAAACAACGGCCTTGGGGCCGGTGGGCGAGACTCTCCAAAGTGGTGTTTTGACCCCTTGCCGGCCGGCGTCCCAATCGGGGACAGGGTAGTGACCCCACCGCGTGCGGCGGCCGTGGAAGTCTTTGATCCGAATCTGGATTTGGGGGGTGCGACAGGTCAGCGCTCTACATGTCGTGGGGGAACGAATCCTGAATCTGACCGAGTCAGCGATTCGGACCCGATTCGTTCCAGACTCGTTCCGGTTGCCGCGCTCAGGGCTCCAAAGGTGAACGCCCGCCGCGCGGGGCGGCGTTGTGGGCCCGTGCATTGCGGCCACCCTGCGCCATGGTACAAGGGCGTCCGAAAGACCTGTCGACCTTTTCTTGAGCCAAGGAGACCGTCATGTCGGCTGCGATCGTGGGATGGGCGCATTTGCCGTTTGGCAAGCGGGACGCGGACACGCTGGAAGCGATGATCGTGCGGGTCGCCGAGGCGGCACTCGCCGACGCCGGCCTTGGTGCGCGCGACATTGATCACATCGTGCTTGGCCACTTCAACGCGGGCTTCAGCGCGCAGGACTTTACGTCGAGCCTTGTCCTGCAGGCCGATCCGGCGTTCCGCTTCAAGCCGGCGCTCAGGGTGGAAAATGCCTGTGCGACCGGCTCGGCCGCCGTGCATCAGGGCGTGATGGCGATTAAGGCCGGCGCGGCGCGCTTCGTGCTGGTGGTTGGCGCCGAGCAGATGACGACGACGCCCGGCCCGCAGATCGGCACCAACTTGTTGCGCGCGTCCTATTTGCCCGAGGACGGCGACACGCCGGCCGGGTTCGCGGGCGTGTTCGGCAAGATCGCGGCGCAGTATTTTCAGCGCCATGGCGACCAGTCGGATGCCTTGGCCGCGATCGCGGCGAAGAACCACAAGAATGGCGTCGCCAATCCGTATGCGCAGATGCGCAAGGACCTCGGCTTCGACTTCTGCCGCATGGAAAGCGAAAAGAACCCGTTTGTTGCCGGCCCGCTGAAGCGGACTGATTGTTCGCTGGTCTCCGATGGGGCGGCCGCGCTGGTGCTCACCGACATGACGACGGCGCTGAAGATGAACAAGGCCGTGGCGTTCCGCGGTATGGCGCACGCGAATGATTTCCTACCGATGTCGAAGCGCGACATCTTGAAGTTCGAGGGCTGCGCCACCGCGTGGAGCCAGGCGCTGGAGCGCGCGGGGCTGAGCCTGACGGATCTTGATTTCGTCGAGACCCACGACTGCTTCACGATTGCCGAGCTGATCGAATACGAGGCCATGGGGCTTGCGCCCGAGGGCCAGGGCGCGCGGGCGATCCTGGAGGGCTGGACGGCGATGGACGGTAAGCTGCCGGTCAACCCGTCAGGTGGCCTCAAGGCCAAGGGCCATCCTATTGGGGCGACCGGCGTGTCGATGCACGTGTTGACCGCCATGCAGGTGAGCGGCGTGGCCGGTGATATGCAAGTGCCCGACGCCGAGCTCGGTGGCATCTTCAACATGGGGGGTGCGGCGGTCGCCAACTATGTGTCGATCCTGCAGGCGCTGCGCTGACGATCCATCGGCCCGCGCTGCAACCGCGCGGTTACCCCACTATTGACGTCCCAGCCTCCCTGTTCTGGGATTTGCTTCTGAGACCTGAGGTCTGGGCATGAGCCATCGCCTTCGCATTGCCACCGCGCAGTATCCGCTGGATTGGCTGGATGACTGGTCGGACGTCGCCGGCAAACTCGGCTTTTGGGTCGGGGCGGCGGCGGACGAGGGGGCGCAGCTGTTGGTGTTCCCCGAATATGGCTCCATGGAGATCGCCTCGCTTGCCGGCCCGGAGGCAGCGGCCGATCTCGCCCGGTCGCTTGACGCCGTGGCCACCCGGCTCGATGCGCTCGACCAGCTGCATGTGGAGCTTGCCGCCAAGCATGGCGTGTCGATCCTGGCGGCCAGCGCGCCCTGCCGCAAGGCCGATGGCCGGGTGGTCAATGTCGCCCGGCTGGTGACACCCACCGGTGCGATCGGTCGGCAGGACAAACGCGTGATGACGCGGTTTGAGGCGGAGCGGTGGGCGATCAGCCCAGGCGATCGGCTCACGGTGTTTGACCTTGGCATCGCCAAAGTGGGCGTGGCGATTTGCTACGACGTGGAGTTCCCGCTCGTGGTGCGTCCGCTCGTGGAGGCGGGAGCCCAGATCATCCTCGCGCCATCCACCACCGAGACCCGCGCGGGGTCTACCCGGGTCCACACCGGCGCCAAGGCGCGCGCTTTGGAGAACCAGTGCTACGTGGTGGTGTCGCAGACGGTGGGCGAGGCGAGCTGGACACCGTCGGTGGATCGCAGCGTGGGCCGGGCGGCGGTCTATGGCCCATCCGACATCGGGTTCCCCGAGACCGGGGTGATCGCCAGCGGTGAAGACGATAAGGCGCAATGGGTGTTCGCCGACCTCGATTTGGACGCGATTGCCCATGTCCGCGAGAACGGCACGGTGCTCAATCACCGTGATTGGAGCCACCAGCCCGCGCCCTATGAGCTCGCCGCCCGCATGACGCTGTGAGCGGCTGTCGTTTAGCGTGCGTACGCCTTACTGCGCGACGAAATAGGATGGGCCGACGATGCGCACCTTGCGGGGCGCGGCATTGGCGAGCGCCTCCGCCTCGGCTTGGGACCCACCATCATTCAAGGGACGGGTGAGCGCGGTGCGGTTGGCGACGGTGTCGGGGTCCTCTGAGCGGCTGAGGAACACCGGCACCGGTAAGACCCGCGCTGGCGTGGTTTCTTCCGCCTTGGCGGCCGCACTTGCTTCCGCCGCGGGGCTCTGACAGCCGCAGCCGGGCACCAACGCATCCCGGTAGCGGAACGCGGCCGGCAGTTTCGTGTAGGGTACCGGACGTCCGACAGCAGATATCAGTGCCTCGCCGAGCTCGTGCTCCACTTCCGAGCCACCGCCGCCGGTGCGCTGGAACAGGCGGGTGTCGGCGCCGCGGCACATGCCGGCGCACACCATTTGGCGCTGTTCGTTGTTGGCCGCGCGCACTTCGGGCGGTAGCGGGAAATAAAACCCGTCGCACAGCCGCACGCAGAAAAACTGGCCCGACTGCCCCGGCAGACCGGTGATCGTCCCATCGCCCTCGCGGACCACCACTTCAATGTCGGTTCCATTGGGTGTGGTGGCCGGGATGGTCTGACGGGGAATGAACCACGGGAAGAAGCCGACGCCGGGGGGTGGCGCGTTGACGGTTGACGGCCCTTGCTGTGGGCGCTGGCCCCGCGCGGTGGCGGGCGGGGGCTGGGTGCGGCGCTGTTGTGCGTTCGGCTTTGGCACCCACTGGCGGCCGTAGCGGTCCGGCACGAACTCCACCTGTGCACGCGCGGGCGCGGCCGTCTCCAGGGTGAGGACGACGGTGGCAAATACGACCGTTATGACAGCAATGAAGGACGCCCATCCACGCATCACGCGACCCCAATCGGATTGGCAAACCTACCAAGCTCGATACCCTTAACATTGGGTTTGGGAGGTCACAATCCGCGTTAAGGCAAAAGCGAATTCAGGGTAAATCCGCGTTTACCTAGACGGGGTCGCGATCAAGCGGACTGGCAGTCCGCTGTTCTCTCGTCATGCCCGCGTGCTGTTTCTCGAAAACCGAGCCCCCTTCTTTCGGAGCACGTTGGGCAGGTGGGGATCAGTAGCCGGCCTGCGGCGTGTCCATGCCGCGGACGGCCCAACCGGTCACCCGGCGCTCAATCGCGGCAGCGACGACATACATCATCACGCCCATCACCGCGGTGACCAAAAGTCCGGCAAACACCAGCGGCACGCGGAACTGGGCCGACGCGTAGGTCATCATGTGGCCAATGCCGGAATTCGATGCCACCGTCTCCGAGATGATCGAGCCGACGAAGGCGACCGTGATGGCGATCTTCAACGACGCGAAGAAATAGGGCATCGCGCGCGGCAGGCCGACCTTCATAACGATATCGCGGTTCTTGGCACCGAGCGCGCGCAGCACATCCTTGAGTTCCGGCTCAACGGTGGCGATGCCGGTCGCGACATTGACGAGGATGGGGAAGAACGAGATCAAAAACGCCGTGATGACGGCAGGCACCGTGCCGATGCCAAACCAGATAACCAGGATCGGAACGATGGCGACCTTGGGGATCGCGTTGAAGCCGATCAGGATGGGATAGAAGCCGTTATACACCAGCGTCGACGATCCGATCAGCACGCCACACACCACGCCGAACACGATCGCGATGGCAAAGCCAATCAGCGTGGTGAACAGGGTTTGCATGGAATTGGTCAGGATCGGCTGCCAAGCGACGATCATTTCCTGAAAGATGCGGGTCGGCGCGGGCAGGATGAATTCCTTGATCGCAAATAGCCGCACCGAGCCTTCCCACACGAGGAAAAAGCCAATGATGATTGCCCACGGCAGCAGCTTTTCGAGCAGCGCCCGGTTGGCGAACAGGGGCTTCTTGGCGACGCGCTCGGGCACGTCGGTGTCGACGTCGGCGGGGGCAAGGTCGGTTGAGCTCATGGGGGTCTCCGATCAGGCAGCGACGGTCGGCTTGGCGCGGGCGGCTTGGATTTGGTCACGCAGCGTGTGGGTCAGTTCGGTAAACTCGGGCTTGTAGGTGGTCTCCAGCGACCGCGGGCGCGCGAACGGCACCTTGTGTTCGGAGATCATGCGGCCCGGCCGCGCCGACATCATCAAGACGCGGTCGGCCAGATACACCGCCTCGCGCAGATCGTGGGTGACGAGGATAATCGTTGGGCGGGTGGCCATCCACAGGTTCTGTAGGACGTCCCACAGCTCCTCGCGGGTGAACATGTCGAGCGCGCCGAACGGCTCATCGAGCATGAGAAGCTTCGGGTTGTGAATGAGCGCGCGGCACAGCGAGGCGCGCTGCTGCATGCCTCCCGACAGCTGCCAGGGATACTTCTCCTCGAAACCCTCCAAGCCGACGAGCTTCAACAGCGCGCGGGCGCGCTCCTCGTATTCGGCGCGATGGGCGCGCAGGCGCGAGCGGTGCGGCTCGACGATCTCCAGCGGCAGCATGATGTTGTCGATGACACGGCGCCACGGTAGCTGCACCGCGTTTTGAAACGCCATGCCCACGATGCCGAGCGGGCCGGTCACCTCTTGGCCGGCAACGATCACCGTGCCCTTGGAAACCGGCCACAGGCCGGTCATGGCCTTCATGAGGGTGGACTTCCCACAGCCCGAGGGGCCGACCACGGCGACGAATTCGCCCTCGTCCACCTTCAGCGTGGCGTCTTTCAAGGCCAGGGTACCGTCCGCGCCGCCATAACGCAGGGAAACGCGATCCATTTCAACGAAGTGACTCATGTGTCCTGGCCCTCATGATCAAAAAAGACCGGCGCTCAGGGGCGCCGGTCCGTTGGCGATGATGGTGGTCACTTCAGCATCAAAGCGTCCTTGGAGGGCAGGAAGGCCGGGGTGTACATCTCCTCCGCCTTCAGCTTGGGCTCCAGCTTATAGGCCTTCTCGACCGCGGTGATCGACGCCTGCAGCTTGGCCATGTCGACCTGGCTCAAGCCGGTCTTCTTGACGTTGTCGGTGGAGATCTGCTCCTCGATCGCCATCATCCAGCGGCCCTTCTCCACGTCGACGACGGTGAGCGGCTCATGGGCCTTGAGAGCGGCCATGGCCTTATCGGGGTTAGCGACGGCCTCCTTGAACCCTTCGATCATGCAGCCGACGACGGCCTTGACGGCAGCCGGGTGCTTCTCGGTGAAGGCCTTGGTGGTCAGGATCGAGGTCGAATAGAGCTCGACACCGAAGTCCTTATACTTGAAGACGCGCTGCTTCTCGGGGCCATAGCCAAGCGCCGTCAACGAGGGCACCGACGAGGTGATGAAGCCGGTGATGCCATCGGTCTGGCCCTGAACGAGCATCGGCTCGCGCAGTTCGGGCTTCACCGAGATCCATTCGATCTTGGAGGCATCAATGCCGGTCGCATTGGCGAACAGCGGGAACAGCTGGCGGCCGGCGTCGAAGTCCGGCGCAGCGAGCTTCTTGCCCTCGAAGTCCTTGGGCGTCTTGATGGGGCCGTCGGCGGCCACGACAGCGACCAGCGGGTTGGCTTCATGGAGCACCGCCACGGCCGTGATGCCGGTCTCGGGCTTCTCGGCGCGGAACTTGATCGACGGCGAAAGGTCGGCCAGACCCATCTGATAGTTGCCAGAGGCAAGCTCGACCGGCACGCGGCCGGAGCCGAAGCCGCGATCCAACGTGATGGCGACGCCATTCTTTTCAAAGCAGCCGGAGTTCTTGGCCAGCAGCGCGAACGCCTGCGGGCCCTGCCACGCCCAGTCCATCATGAACTTGACGGGAACGGGATCGGCCGCCAGGGCCGGAGCGGCAACGGCCATCGCCAGAACGGACGCCACCGTGGATTTCCAGACATTCGTCACGAGACGCATGAAGACGGTCTCCCCTTGTCACACCAAGCTTGTCACACCAACACCCGCGCGCACGGCGCGGCCCGGCCCGATGCCGGCCGATTGGGGCTGCCTAGCAAGCGCCGGACCAGCCCCGCGACGACTTCCAACCCCTTGACCGACTTGTCTTTTCTTTGGCACCAGGGGGCCCAGGTCATGGCCGTGAGCCGTGGTGAGACAGCACGCGCGAGCCCGACTGCCTGTATTCTAGGCAGACGCCTAACTTCGCATCAACACGTATTTGCAGATGGTGGCGCCGTTAGTTCCAATTGCGCTGCAAGCGCTGGCGCCACAGCTTTTCGCCGATCTGGCAATCGGTCGGCATTTCGCCCGCCGTTTTGTGGATCATCGGCTTCGGCGGGCTGCGCGGGGCGAGATCGGCGATCTCGAGAATGAGCTTGCGCTCGATGGCTTGGCGGATCTCGGCCTTGGAGCGCACGGGCACCAAAAACGCGCCATCGCCGCCAATCACGCAGTCGCGGTAGTAGACGTCAAGGTCGGGCAGGTCGACGAGCTGGGTGTTGGGCGGCTTCAACATCAACGGCAGGCCGTTGATCACGATGCCGCGTGCGATCGCTGCATCGCGGGAATTGACGACCAGCGGGCCCTGATTGTTGGCGCCGTCGCCCGACACGTCGATGACCAGACGGTCGCCGAGGTAAACCGAGGTGCCAAACAGGTTGGACGAGAAATCAATCGCCGCCGAAATCGAGGTGCGGAAGACGCGGCGCAGGGGTTGCGCCTCCAGCTCGCGGGCGACCGCAGCGGCGCTGGCGGGGTCTTCGATCAGGCGCCAGGGCACCAGAATGCTCTGGTCGACATCGTCGGCCCACTCCACATAGGTCACGGCGATGCGGCCATAGGCGCCCGACTTGATCGCCTTCATCACGGCGGGCGAGGTGAGCGCCTCCACGTAGCCGCTGCGTTGGAGCTGTTGTTCGTCCGGGTCCATCGAATAGGAAATGTCGACGGCCAGCACCAACTCCAAGTCCACGGGCACCCCATCGGCGCGCGCGATCGTCGGCATGGCGAGGCCCAGGATCACCAGGACACAGGTCGCGATCCGGGGCCATGACGGCACGGTGCGGAACAACGGGGCAAGGCGCTGCATGTGGCGCTCCTCGGCGGTGCGAGCCCGATCGACTTCCCATAAGCTAGACGAAGTTTTGCCGGGCGCGGATCACCCCCGCGTGATCACAGCCGGTTGTCATTGTCTGCGTCTTTGCCTATTCGGTGCGCCTACGAGCGTGCGGGCGCCCTGCCTTGCCACTTGATCCCGGGGGATTGCCGTGACCGACCCGACAGACGCCGACGCCATTGCCCGCCACGCGGCGTGGATCGAGACCGGCCGGCGTGCGTTCGCGCGGCCCTGGGTGTTCAAGCTGGGCGTGCCCGACATGGCGCTCTTACCGACCTCGACGGGGGCGGAGGCGGCGTTCGCCGGCCGCTCGAACGTGGGCAAGTCGAGCCTCATCAACGCGATCGTCGCGCAGACCAACCTCGCCCGCACCTCCAACACACCTGGCCGCACCCAACAGCTGAACTTGTTCGTCCCCGAACAGGTCGGCTCTGATCCACTGCCCAATCTCGCGCTCGTGGACATGCCCGGCTATGGCTACGCCAAGGCGCCCAAGGACGAGGTGAAGGCCTGGCAGGACATGGTGTTTGATTATTTGCGCGGCCGGCCGAACCTGAAGCGGGTCTATGCCCTCATCGACGCGCGCCATGGCTTGAAGGAAATCGATAAGGAGGTGCTTGGCGTCCTCGATCGCGCGGCGGTCTCCTATCAGGTGGTGCTCACCAAGGCCGACAAGATCGCTTCAGGCCCGCACGGCGCCCCGGTGCAAAAGCTCGTCGCCGCCACCCAAGACGCCATCCGGAAGCGCGCCGCCGCCCACCCGGTCGTACTTGTCACCTCCGCCGAAAAGGGTTGGGGCCTCGAAACGCTGCGCGCCGAACTCGCCGCCCTGCCAGGGGCGTGAGGGGGTTGCTGTTTGCGCAGCTTCGGCTTGCGCGGTTGCGCGGGGTCGGGCACATGTTCGGCGCCGTTGATCACGAGGTTTGCGATGTCTCACGCCGTTTCGCCGCTCGCGCCCAAATTTGTCCCTGAGATGCCGGCCATTGCCGGCGTCCGGTTCGCCACCGCCGAGGCAGGGATCAAGTATAAGAACCGCACGGACGTGCTGTTGATGGTATTCGATCCGGGCACCACGGTGGCTGGCGTGCTGACCCGCTCCAAGTGCCCGTCGGCGGCGGTGGATTGGTGCCGACAGAACCTGTCGGGCGGCACGGCGCGGGCGTTGGTCGTCAATTCCGGCAATGCCAACGCGTTTACCGGCCAAAAGGGCAAGGACACCGTGAAGGCGACCGCCGACATGGCCGCCAAGGCGGTGGGGTGCCGGCCGCAAGAGGTGTTTTTGTCGTCCACCGGTGTGATCGGCGAGCCGTTGCCGGCGGCGAAGTTTGACGGCGTGTTGGATGCGGCGGCCCAGCGGGTCGCACCCGGTCCGTGGTTTGACGCGGCCAAGGCGATCATGACGACCGACACGTTCCCCAAGGTCGCGACCCGCACGGCGACCATTGACGGGGTGACCGTGACCATTAACGGGATTGCCAAGGGTGCGGGCATGATCGCGCCGGATATGGC
>CALSBD010000054.1:0-10404 GCA_943373055.1 Rhizobium sp. Q54 | reverse complement strand
TGATCTCAAGCGCCTTGCGGGAAAGCCGGCTGGTCCGCGTGAGCGTGGCGATCAGTGTCATCGCCAGCACCTACGAGACGATCTACATCACCTTCCAGTCCGCCCGCGGTGTCGCCTCGCACTACAACATCGCCACCCCGATTGAGTCCGTCATGTATAGCCTGATGGGCATTGGCGCCGTCGCCTTGGTGGTCGGCGCGTTCGGCATCGGCTTAGCCATTGCCCGTTCCCCCGCGCCATCCATTGCCACCAAGGGCCTCCACATCGGCGCGGCGACCGGCTTGATGGTCGGCGCCGTCGCCACTTTGATCACCGCGGCGGTGCTGTCGACGGGCGTGGCGGCCACCGGCCATTGGATTGGCGGCGAACTGTCCGACGCCCATGGATTGCCCCTGTTCGGCTGGTCGACCACCGGGGGCGATTTGCGCGTCGCTCACTTCTTCGCCACCCACCTCATGCAAGTCCTGCCGATCGTCGGTCTTCTCGCCGACCGGTTCGTGCCCGGTCGCGCCCGCCTCATCGTCGTCCTCGCCACGCTGATCGGGATCGCGATCGTCGCGGCCACCTTTGTTCAGGCCTTGGCCGGCCAGCCGCTGATCGCCCTGTCGCGCGGATAATCAAGCGTTCGACCGGCGCCGGCAGATCGCCTCACGTCCGCTGGCGCCCGGTCACGACAGCGCGAGGGGTGCCATGGTTGTGTAACGAGGCCACGGATGAGCCGAAAGACCGGGTGAAGACCCCACTGGAGCTCATCTCATGTTTAAGAAAGCCACTCTCGCCGTTGCCCTGTTCGTCGCCATGACCGGTGCCGCCTTGGCCGGCCCCCAGTTCGTCGACAAGAACGGCTATGCCGTGTCCGGCTATGATGTCGTGTCCTATTTCGAGCTGAAGCAAGCGCCCGTCGGCAGTCCGCAGCCTGTACCGCTTCCCGGCAAGGCCGCGTACACCGCGGCTTACAACGGCGCGATGTTTGCCTTCGCATCGGCGGCCAACCGCGATCGCTTCCTCGCCAACCCGGCGGCCTACGCCCCTCAGTATGACGGCCATTGCGCCTATGGCGTCGCCAAGGGCGGCAAGGTGCCGGGCAATCCGACCTTGTGGCGCATTGTCGACGGTAAACTCTATTTGAACATCACCACCGCCGTGGTCGGCTTCTGGGAAGAAGATATTCCGGGAAACCTGAAGACGTCGGAGAAGAACTGGACCACCATTGAGCCGACGCCCGCGTCGGACATCGCGATCCCTGACTTCATGTCCGAAGCGCCGGTCAAGAACTGAGCCGGCGCGCCGCCCCGGCCGATCGTGAGGGAGACACGCGTGACACTTTCCGCCACTCGCACCGGGGCTGATCTCGTCGGTCTCGCGCTCGCCCGCGCGGGCGCCACCCACGCCTTCGGCATCCCCGGTGGCGAGGTGCTGGCGCTCATGCAAGGTCTCGATCAGGCAGGTCTCGCGTTCGTCCTCGTCAAACACGAAAATGCCGGTGGCTTCATGGCTGAAGGGCTGTGGCACGCCACCGGCGCGTTACCGGTCTTGATCGCCACATTGGGCCCGGGCGTGGCTAATGCGGTCAATGTGGTCGCCAATGCTCTGCAAGACCGCGTGCCGCTCATCTTCCTGACCGGCTGCGTCGATGCCGCCGAGGCGGAGACCTACACCCACCAGGTGTTTGACCATCAGGCGCTGTTGCGCCCTATCGTCAAAGGCAGCTTCCGGCTTGCCGCCGGCGCGATCACCGCCACCATGGCCAAGGCGATCGCGCTTGCCACGTCGGGCCAGCCCGGCCCGGTCCATATCGATGTGCCCATTGGCGTCGCCGAGGCGATGACCAATGAGCTCGCCGCGCCATTCGCCCCGCCGCCCTTGCCGGGGTGTCCGTCACGGCCGGCGTTGGACGCCGCCTTGGCGGCGCTCGCCGCCGCTCGCTACCCGATTGCCATTGCCGGCGTCGACGCGGTGTTGGAAGGGGCAGGGCCAGCGATCAGCGCGTTTTGTCACGCGCATGCCATCCCCTTGATCACCACCTATAAGGGCAAGGGGCTGATGGATGAGGGCGCGCCGCTTGCGCTGGGTGGGGCCGGCTTGGCGCCGCGCGCCGATGCGGTGCTATTGCCGCTCATCCAGCAATCCGACTGCGTCTTGCTTCTGGGCTACGACCCGATCGAAATGCGCATCAATTGGCGCAATCCGTGGGTCGATACCCAGACGGTGATTGAGATCGCCCCGGTCCCGCGCCTCCATGGCATGCACCGGGTGGATATCGCGCTCATCGGCAGCCTTGGCGAGACGCTCGCCGCGCTCAGCCACGAGACGCCAGATCGCTGGCCGAATGGCGCGCCAACGTCTGCGCGGGCTGTGCTCAAGCAGGCGTTTGCCGCGCCGCCAAGCTGGGGGCCGCACCAGGTCTTCGCCACCTTGCGCACAGTGATGCCGCCCGAAACGATCGTCACCGCCGACAGCGGCGCCCATCGCATTTTGGTGAGCCAGATGTGGGACTGCCCCACCCCACGCGGCTTCCTGCAATCCTCGGGATTGTGCACCATGGCGTGCGCCGTTCCATTGGCCGCGGGCGCAAAGCTCGGTCGATCCTCGGCGCCGGTGCTGGCATTCGTCGGTGACGCGGGCCTTGAGATGGGGGCGGGCGAGCTCGCCACCTTGGCCGCCCAAGGCCTCGCCGTCGTCATCTGCGTTCTCGTCGATGACAGCTTGGCCCTTATTGAATTGAAACAGCGTCGCACGGGTCGGCCAAACCTGGGTGTTGACTTCGGCGCGCCCGGACCCACCACCGATTTCGCCGCGCTGGCACGCGCCTTCGGCGGCCATGGCGTGGAGGTGACCGATCCCACCGCGCTCGCCCACGAGGCCACCGCTGCTTTGGCCCGGGACCACTTCACCCTGATCGCCGCCCGCATCCCGCGCCGCGCTTATGACGGCGCCTTCTGACGCCAAGGCGTTTAGGCGCAAGCGTTCGATCTGCGACCGGAACACCGCTTGGCGGATCGTCACGGCCGGCGCGCACGGGGGCCGCGCGGCGGAACGCGAACCCGCTCCGTATCACGGGCCTTAACAACACCGTGATCCGCCCGCTCATTCGCGATTGGCGCGTAACGAACGTCATCATTGGCGCGAACGGTTTGGGGAGGCGATTGCTCACGAGGCGATGCCGGGGCCCTGTTCGCGAAAGGCGCGCCAATGACCGTTTCTCAAGACCTCAGTGGACTGCCGACCACGCTTGCCGCCGATCACATGGCCATTTGGAACCGCGTGATCCGCGGCATCCTCGCCCATGCTGCCTCCACCGGGCCTGATCTCAACGCTTTGCTCATTGCCGCGCCCGACTTCGCGCTCGGCCAAGCCATCCGCGGCCTTTCGTGCCTCCTGTTGGCGCGGTCGGAAATGGTCGCGGTGGCGCGAGAGGCCCATCGCGCGGCGCTCAACGGCGCCTCGGCGACCGCGCGCGAGCGCGCCTTCGTGCGCGCGCTTGGCCTGTGGCTGATGGGCCACCCCTCGCAAGCGGCTGACTGCCTCCAAATGAGCCTCAACGAACACCCTCGCGACGCGCTCGCCATGAAGATGATCCAGGCGATCCACTTCGTGATGGGCCGGCCGCGCGCCATGCGGGCGTCCCTCGAAGGGATTCGCGACGCGTGGGGCGACCACCCCGCGCGCGGCTACTTCCTGGGCTGTTACGCCTTCACGCTGGAAGAGACCGGCGAGTTCGCCGCCGCCGAGCGCGCGGGCCGCGCAGGCGTGGAGCTGGCGTCCGATGATGCCTGGGGCCTTCATGCGGTGGCCCACGTCTATGACATGACCGGCCGCCCGCAGGCTGGCCTCAAGTGGCTCGCCGGACGCGAAGCCTCCTGGGCGCACTGCAATAACTTTCGCTTTCATGTGTGGTGGCACCGCGCCCTGATGCATCTTGATCTGGGCGACTACGACGCGGCGCTGCACCTCTATGACGCTGATATTCGCGCTGAGAAGACCGACGACTATCGCGACGTGTCCAACGCGGCCTCGCTCCTGTCACGTCTGGAGCTCGAGGGCGTGGACGTGGGCGCACGCTGGGAAGAGCTCGCTGATCTCGCCGAACGCCGCGCGACCGACGGCTGCTTGGCTTTCGCCGATCTCCATTACATGCTCGCCCTGTGCGGCGGCCAGCGCGACGAGGCGGCCGCGCGGCTCATTGCCCGCATGGAAACCACCCGCCGCGCCGAGGGCGAAGCGCAGCGTGTGATCGCCCATCCCGGTCTCCAGGTCGCACGTGGGCTGCAAGCCTTCGCCAGCGGCGCCTATGGCCAAGCGTGGATGCATCTGAGCGCTGGCCGGTCGGACTTTCAAACCTTGGGCGGCAGCCACGCGCAGCGCGATGTATTCGACCGCATCTTCATCGAGGCGGCCTTGCGCGCGGGTTACATGGACAGCGCCGAGGCCTTGATCCGCGATCGCATGGACAAGCGCGCGGGGGCCGTTGATGGCTATGCTCAGGCGCGCCTTGCCCTCATCGACCGCGCTCGCGCCTTGGTGATGTGACGCCATGAAGCCTGTCAAAACCCGCGACCCGCGCCTCGATTTCTTTCGTGGCCTGGGCATGTTCATCATCCTGATCGCCCACATCAATCATAACCCGTGGGCGCTGTGGATCCCGGCTCGCTTCGGCTTCTCGGATGCCACCGAGATGTTCGTGTTCTGCTCCGGCCTCGCCTCGGCGTTTGCCTTTGGCGCGGTCTATCGCCGTGCGGGCTGGATGATGGGCACGTTGAACATCCTCAATCGGGTCTGGCAGGTCTATTGGGTCCACATCGGCGTGTTCTTCTCCGGCCTTGTCCTGCTCATCGTTCTCAACGCAAGTGGCCTCGTCGAGGGCGACTTGATCGAAGAGTTCAATTTGAAGCCGTTCTTGAACGAGACTGGGCCCAATCTGATCGGCCTCTTCACCCTGACCTATGTGCCCAATTTCTTTGATATCTTACCGATGTATCTGGTGATCCTCGCTTTGGTCCCCGCCATGATGGCCTTGGCGCGTGTCGACGTGCGGCTGGCTATTGGGTTCAGCCTCGTCCTGTGGGCCATCAGCGCCACGGGGGTCAATTTGCCGGCGGAATGGTGGTTCAGCGAGCCGTCGAACCGCCCTTGGTTCTTCAATCCGTTTGCCTGGCAGTTGATCTTCTTCACCGGCTTCGCGCTTGCCGCCGGGTGGATCCCCGTACCGCCCGTTCAGCGTACCTGGATCTTGGTAGCTGGCGTGATCGTGGGCCTCAGCGTCCCGCTCAATTGGTATTACGTCGTCCACTATGTCCCGCCGATCCAGGCCTGGCGCGCCGATTGGGCGTTCCTGTTCGACAAAACCCAGTTCGGCTTGCTGCGCTACGTGCACTTTCTTGCATTGGCCTATCTTGCGTGGGTCGCCGTTGGCGTGGGCGGCGCGCACTTGCGCCGCGGCGGCTGGAGCGGCCTTGCCGTCCAACTCATCTCACGCGTCGGTCAGCAAACACTGGCGGTGTTCGCCGCATCGACGGTGATTGCGTTCGGCCTTGGGGTGTGGCTGGAGGTCTTGGGCGGTGGCGCGCTAGCGGCGATCATCATCAATCTCGTCGGCTTCGCCAGCCTGATCGCGGTCGCCGCCGTGACAACGCTTTTCAAGACCAAGCCCTGGTCGCGCCCACCCGAGCCGGCCGTAACGAAGCCTCATGTCGCCCGATACGAACCCATCGGCCGCAAGGAACATGCTTGACGGCCCAGAACAACGCGGCGCGCGGACGCCTGCCGCTCGTAAGGGGATCTCGCGCATCCGATCATCTACATCCCAAAACGATTATAGAACTCTTGATTGTATTCAAACGTAATCGTCACTTTACCGATAGGATAGAGTTTTTGATTAATGTCCGCCCATTAATCATTAGTCTGATCCCCTCGCCATGAAAGAAAATATCTTCCAGCTTAGCTGGATGACCACTGACCGCATGAATGTGTAAATGCGGCTCCGTGGTGTTTCCGGAGTTTCCGACTAAGCCGAGCCGTTGCCCGATGCTGATGACATCGCCGGCTGCAACACTGACCGAGCGCTGCAAATGGGCGAGTACCAATGTGTAGTCACTCTCGCAGGCAATAACGACGAAATTACCTGCTACATTTTTTCTGTCTCTCTCGCTTACAGGCAGATCATCGAATTGGTTGCTTGCAAACATGACCACGCCGTTGCAAGGGGAGAACACGGGTTCATTATAAATGAAATAGTCAGCTGGTGACTTTGTGTCAAAGAGTGGAAGAGCTCGTCTACCAAGACTGGAAAGCTTCGTTATATCCAATGCATAGCTTTGAGCTGTGGCTTCTGAGAAGCGATGGCCATTCAGCAGAAAATTATTGCCACCCTGGGCAACATAGAAATCGCCTTCTTTGAAGGGCGATACAATATTCACACTCTTTTGCAGGAAAAAAGAGAAATAATTCGTGGCGATAGCCCCTAGCAAAAATAGACAGTAACCAATAATAGAAAATAAGTGAATTTTACCATTCCGGCACGCAATAAATATACTTATAAATACAAGAACAAGTAGGACGTATTGTATGTAAACTGACAATCTATCAAGCGGATAAAATAAAGAAAAGAATGTCATCACCACAATACTTGTGTTGATTTCTAGCAAAGAGGTCTTACGGAAAGACTCCCTAAACAGCGTCCATGCGCCGACCAAGATGACAATTATTACTAGCATCTCACACCGTTAGCCTTTGCCCCAAAAGTTACAGGCGTTTAAGATTTCGATTCCACAAAGAAGTCCTTAATGCCAACAGGCTCTCCTCTCGAATATAGAAATTCGATGATGAAGCGAATAGGGGGGTAGTTGGAATTTTCCCAAATGGCAAAGCTCGCCGATATATTGTTTTCCTGATAAAAAATATACAGCCATTTTCCAGTCAATGATTTCACTTGCATGTCAGAATATTCTCATATACTGGAATTTCTGTAGTTCTATGAACTTCAAGCATAAGTAAATGAATAATTCACAAATGATATAGAGAATTTTCGAAATGAATTCACGAGTAAGCAGTGGATTCTCCACTTGAAACGTCAATCATAAATAGACTGAGATGATTTTTGACACTCTATGTAAGGGCGTCGCCAAGGTCGAAAGCGCAATGCTCGCACTCAAAGGCGACTTCGCGCAGCCATGAAAGCCCAAACGCGGGCGCGTAAGGCTCTCGACGCGTCAATCAATGCCGGCGAAGCAAGGACCCTGGATGTGCCGAGCGCGGTCTGGAGGAGACTGGGAAGCAATGGGATCGCCGCGAGCAGTCGACCGGTGATGACTTAGCGCGGCGAGGGGATCTACGGCCGACGTTTGTTGAGTCCGATTAAGGCTTAACTCGCCTCGAATTTCGAAAGAGAACGGATGGTGGGCGCAATAGGATTCGAACCTATGACCCGCTGATTAAGAGTCAGCTGCTCTACCAACTGAGCTATGCGCCCATCCGTTGACGGGGGAATTGGCGTTTCGCCAATGTCCGTCAGGTCCCAAGCGCGGGTCGGTCCCGCGCGGTGGCAGTCGTATAGCGGCATCCGTTCGGGGATGCAACATCTCAAAACGCGATTGGTAAAATGCAACGAGGCCGCACGGTTATCGCGCGGCCTCATGTCTGGTCCGATCCTCGTCGCCAGCGCCGGGCTCAGCGATAAAAGCCGGGCGGGCTGTCTTCGATCACGAAGTCGCCATCGGGGCCTGGATAGCCAACGGTCGCGCCTGGACGTCCGGGAGCCTGCGAGCGGCGGCATTCGCCGTCATAGCGGACGCGTGCGCCAGCCTGTTGGGCCATGCAGCTATTCGCGAAGGTGCGCTCCCGACCGCGCGGACCGGCGCACACCGGGGCATAAATGCGGGGGCAGGCGCGGCGGTCGAACGGCGCATCATTGTCGTCATCGAAACCGGCGCCGCCGCCACGACGGCACTCACCGCGGTAGAGCACCCGCGCGCGCGCCGCATCGGCCACGCAGCGGCTGGAGAAGGTCTGCGGCGAGCGGCCCGGACGTTGTCCGCACACCGGCGCGTAGATTTCCGGGCACACCCGGACGCCACCGCCACCACCGCCGAAGTCATCATCGTCGTCGCCACCACGGCGGCACTCGCCGTCATAGCGGATGCGGGCGCCTTCACGCTGCGCCAGGCACGCGTTGCGATAGGTGCGCGGGTTCGAGCGCGGTCCGGCGCACACCGGATCATAGGTGCGCGGGCACGAGCGACCGATCTGCACGCCGCCTGGGCCGATCTCGATTGAGAAGTCTTGAGCCTGGGCCGTTTCAACCGGCCAGGACAGCGCCGCTCCGACCGCCAACACGGCGGCGACGCACCAGCGCATCACAAGGCGCTTCATTGCCATCATTTCATCCCCCTGAGGCCGCGTGGCCCGAACACTCCCGGCATACCCCAGCGGCGGCGCACCGTCGCCGGGGTTTCGTCCATCGTGGCACGGGCCTGAGGTCCGCACCACACGGATGTGCGTGACCGTCGCATCTCGCGCCTGAACGCAAGATGAAGCCGGGTCAAATCCGCTCGCCGACCCGTACCGGCTCGGCCCCCGTCACCATCGGCTCCAGCGCGTGCTTTTGGCGGCGCACCGACAGCTTATTGAGCGCCGAGACATAGGCCTTGGCGGAGGCCACGAGCGTGTCGACATCGGCGCCGCGGCCCATGGCGATCTTGCCGTTTTCCTCCAGGCGGATCGACACCTCGGCCTGCGCGTCGGTGCCCTCGGTGACTGCGTGCACCTGATAGAGCGCGAGCTTCGCCTCGTGCGGCATCAGCATCTTGATGGAGTTGAACACCGCGTCGACCGGGCCCGAGCCATTGGCTTCCCGGGTCTCGTGGCGGCCGTCGATCTCCATGGTGATGATCGCCTTCTGCGGCCCGCCGGTGCCGGCAATGACCGTCAGCGCGATGACGCGGTGGGTCTCGCCCGCCACCGACATTTGGTCTTCGACCAGTGCCGCCAAGTCTTCGTCATAGACGTGCTTCTTGCGGTCGGCGAGCGCCTTGAAGCGGTGGAACATGTCCTCGAACTCGTTGTCCTTGAGCTCGTAGCCCAGTTCCTTCAACTTGTCCTTCAGCGCATGGCGACCCGAATGCTTACCCATTACCAAGTTCGTCGACTTCACGCCGACGTCCTCGGGCTTCATGATCTCGTAGGTCTCGGTGTTCTTCAGCATACCATCTTGGTGAATGCCGCTTTCATGGGCGAACGCATTCTTGCCGACGATCGCCTTGTTGTATTGCACCGGGAACGCCGACACCGTGGAGACGAGCTTGGAGGCCTGCACCAACATGGGCGTCTTGATGCCCGTCATGTAGGGCAATTTATCGGCGCGGGTGCGGATCGCCATCACGATCTCCTCGAGCGCCGCATTGCCGGCCCGCTCGCCCAGACCGTTGATGGTGCATTCGATCTGCCGCGCGCCGCCGGCAATACCGGCGAGCGAATTGGCGACCGCCATGCCCAGGTCGTCGTGGCAGTGGACGGAGAACACCGCCTTGTCGGAGTTGGGCACCCGCTCGCGCACCATCTCAAACAACGCGCGATACTCCTCGGGCACCGTGTAGCCGACCGTGTCGGGGATGTTGATGGTGGTGGCGCCCGCCTTGATCGCGGCTTCCACGCAGCGGCACAGGAAGTCATGCTCAGTGCGCGTGCCGTCCTCGGCCGACCATTCCACGTCGTCGGTGTGATTGCGCGCGCGTGTCACGCTCTCGATCACCTTTTCATAGACCCGGTCGGGCTCCATCTGCAGCTTCCACTTCATGTGCACCGGCGAGGTGGAAATGAAGGTGTGAATGCGGAAGCGCTTGGCGTGCTTGAGCGCTTCGGCGGCGCGGTCGATGTCCTTGGCGCCAGCGCGGGCGAGGCCGCAGGCAACTGCGTTCTTCAAGCGCTTGGCGATTTCCGAAACGGCCTCGAAGTCGCCATTGGAGGCGATCGGGAAGCCGGCCTCAATCACATCGACGCCCATCTCATCGAGCAATTCGGCGACCTGGATCTTTTCTTCCAGCGTCATCGACGCGCCAGGCGACTGTTCGCCATCGCGCAGCGTGGTGTCGAAGATGGTGACGCGGTCTTTGGATACGGCAGGGGTGGTGGTCATGACGATGAATCCTAGCGTGGGGCCGGCCGGCGATGGTGATGCGCGTGCGCGACCCGCGGAATAGCTGTCCCGGGTTGAAGCAAAATCCCCTGAGGGCCCGTCCGCCATGCGGACAGCCGGCACTCAGGGGCTGATAAGAAGAAGCGGCAAAGGCAGGCCAGCCGACCGGATGCTGGCGCATCCGCGGATCGCGAAACCAATCTGGGTCTCAAAAGCGATCATGCTGTCCACTCGTGCGCGTCAAGGCGCGCGCTGCGGACAGAATTACCCATAAG